>DATLZJ010000092.1:0-4765 GCA_035574055.1 Caldilineaceae bacterium | reverse complement strand
CGGCTGTCGCCGCCCAGAAGTAGCGCAGGCCGCGCGCATAATCCTCCTCCTGCCAGGCCGGGTTGGTCGTGGGCGCGTCCCAGACCTGCCAGCCGTCGCGCACCCGATGGTTGACCTGGGCCAGCGAGAAAAAGCGCCAACGCACTGGCGGCAGACCGGCGCCGTTGCTGCTGAGGGTGTGGAGCCATTCGGCGGCCCGGTAGACATAAGGGCATGAGTAATCAATGAAGACCGTCAGCTCAGGCATGGTGGTTCCTCGCTTGTGTGGTGAAGTATCCGGCGAGATAATAAGACGAAGGTCTACGAGTATGGAGCGCCGTCCTTTGGCGTGGCCGGCCATCAGAGGTGATTGTAGCACCGGCGATAGATAGCCCCAAGCGGCACGGCCTCCATGTCGGGGCGATGGTCGCGGCGCTGATGGCGGCAATGGACGCCTGGTCGCTAAGTTGCACTGCCGGGGGAGTTTAGGTTGTAATACAGAGCAGGGATTCCGCCGCGTGGGTGGTATGGGGATTGGGGCCAAGGTAATAGGGCAGGAAGGTATGGAACAGCACAAAACCATCGAGACGGGAGTGAGCCAGCCGGGCGCGCGCCAGAAGGTGCTGGTCGTCGAGGATGAGCCGTCGCTGGTAGATACGCTGGAATACAGCCTGAGCCGCCAGGGGTACGAGGTCAAGACTGCCACCGACGGCGCGATGGCGCTGGAGATCGCCCGCCGGGAGCGGCCCCATCTGATTGTGCTGGACGTGATGCTGCCCACGCTGGATGGCTTCGAGGTCTGCCGCATCCTCCGCCAGGAGATGAGCGTGCCCATCCTGATGCTCACGGCGCGCAGCGATGAGGTAGATAAGATCGTAGGGCTGGAGGTCGGCGCGGACGACTATTTGACCAAGCCCTTCAGTATGCGCGAGCTGGTCGCGCGGGTCAGGGCGCTGCTGCGCCGGGTGCGTTTGGTGCGTGAGGAGATGGCGACCGAGGGCAAGGCTGAACCGGCGGTCCCGCCTGCCGAGCGGCTGGTTTTCGACGATCTGATCATTGACCTGGGCCGCCGGGAGGTTTCCTGCCGAGGGCAACGGCTTCATTTGAAGCCCAAGGAATTCGATCTCTTGGTCTTTTTGGCCCGCAACCGGGGCATGGTCCTGAGCCGCGACCTGATCTTGGAACGCGTCTGGGGCTGGGACTATGACGGCGGCAGCCGCACGGTGGATGTGCATGTGCGCTGGCTGCGCGAGAAGCTCGAAGTGGACCCCTCCAGCCCCACCCGGATCGTCACCGTGCGCGGCATCGGCTACCGTTTTGATGGCTAAAGTTGATGGCTGAAGCAGATTGATGGCTGAAGCAGAAGGAGGGAGGCGGCTCGCATAAATGGGGACGCGCCTAATTCCGCAGCTCCGGCGATTCCGCTGGCGCACAACCTATGGCTTTGTGCTTGCCGTTGTGGCGCTGATGGCGGCGGCGATGGTCTATCTGACCGTTCAGGTGCAGGCAGTCGAGCGCGCCGAGTTTGAGCAGCGCCTCGTGCGCCAGGCGCAAAGCGCCGCCGCTGACCCGCGCCTGCTCCAACAATGGTTGGCCGGGCCAGAGGCGCTGGCGGGTGAGTTGGCTGACCTCGCCCGCCTGCTAGCCGCACAGGTGACGGCCCTGACCCCAGACGGCGAAACCCTGGCGCGTTCGGACTCTGACCTAAGCCTAGCTGACCTGAGCTTGCCGGAGAACCTGGCGCGCGCGCCGGAGGTGCGGGCCGCGCTGGCCGGCAGCACAGGCCAAAGCACCCGGCCCGTAGAGGATGGCGCACCGCCGGCCTTCTTTGTCGCCGTGCCGGTGGGCGAGGGCGATGCGCTGCTTGGCGTGCTTCACTTTGTCTTTCCCCGCGCTTCACTGGAAGCCACGTTGGACCGGCTGCAGAATGTGATCCTGGCCGTCGTCTCGCTGGTCACACTGGCGCTGGCCGTCTCCATCATCGTCTTTTCTGAGTGGCATGGCCGCGACCTGCGCCGCATGACCCATGTGGTCGAACGGATCGCCGCCGGCGACCTGGACGCCCGCATCCTGTTGTTGACGCGTGGCGAGTTGGGCGCATTGGCGAAAGCCTTCAACCGCATGGCCGACAAGCTCCAGACGCAGATCAAGAAGCGCGCCCGCGAGAAGGACCGGCTCAACACGGTCATGCATGTGATGACCGATGGGGTGCTGATCCTCAACCGCGCCGGCGAGGTCAAGCTGATCAACCCCGCTGCGGCGCGCATCCTGGCGACCAGCCCAGAGCGGGCCATGCACCGCTCCTTTATGCAGGCGGCGCGCGACCATCGCATCGCGGAGGTCTGGGCGCGCTGCCAGCAGAGCGGCCAGGAGGAGGTCGCCGCGATTGAGCTATCGCCCACCCGCTTTATCCGCGTGGTGGTGACGCCCTTCTTGAAGCGGGCCGGTCGCGGCTACCTGGTCATGCTCCAGGACCTGACCCAAGTGCGCCGGCTCCAGACCATTCGCCAGGACTTCATCAGCAACATCTCCCATGAGCTACGCACGCCGCTGGCGTCGCTGCGCGCCCTGGTCGAGACGCTGCGCGACAGCGCGCTGGACGACCCGCCGGCGGCCAGCCGCTTCCTCGACCGGATGGAGGTCGAGGTGGACGCGCTGACCCAGATGGTGGAGGAGCTATTGGAGTTGTCGCGCATCGAGTCCGGCCAGGCCCCGTTACGCTTCAACCCAACATCCCCTCACGCAGTGATCGCGCCGGCAGTGGACCGGCTCCGGCCCCAAGCCGAGCGCAAGGAATTGACCATTACGCTGGAGGTTCCCCACGACCTGCCCCTGGTGTTGGTTGACGCCGGACGCATCCATCAGGTCGTGACGAACCTGGTGCATAACGCCATCAAGTTCACGCCGGCAGGCGGCGCGGTGACGGTGCGGGCGACGGCCGAGCCGGACCAGGTGACGGTGATGGTGGAAGATACCGGCGTCGGGATTTCTGCTCGCGACCTCCCTCGCATCTTTGAGCGATTTTTCAAGGCCGACCGCGCGCGTGCGGTCGGCGGCACGGGCTTGGGCCTGGCGATTGCCAAGCATGTGATCCAGGCCCACGGCGGCGCGATCTGGGCCGAAAGCAGTGAAGGCCGGGGAAGCCGCTTCTACTTCACCTTGCCGCTGGCCGACGCCCCTCGTTCTCCGGCGGAGAGGCCGGAGGCGGACCACGGGCAGGCGCCCCCAACGCCCCCCTTAACGATCCCTTAACCTAAGGTTAACTCCCCGTTCAACGCCCCTGGCGCGCTTTGTTAATCGCGTTGCCCTAGGCTAAGGCCACAGCAAGACGTGGTTTAGCTATGTGGTTTAGCCATGAAGCGCCACGCCTTGAAACCATGCATTCAAATGAAAAGCTGAGGAGTCCCTTTGATGCTAAGAATGATAGGTCTGTTGTTGATCGCCGTGCTGTCGCTGGCCGGCTGTATTCAGTCTGAGAGGCCAACTCCAGCGGCTGCGGCCCCGGCGACAGAGGCGCCCGCCCAAGCCGGTGAGGGCGGCGAGGATGTGCTGCCTGAGGTGAATCCCCTGGAAGTCAGCGGCGATATTATCACCGCCGGCAGCTCCACCGTCTTTCCGCTGACCGAAGCCATGGCCGAGCGTTTTACCGACGAAGGCTATTCCGGCAATATCACGATTGACAGCATCGGCACTGGCGCCGGTTTTGAGCGCTTCTGCGTCGCCGGCGAGACCGACATCGCCAATGCCAGCCGGCCCATTCAAGACAGCGAGATCGAAAGCTGCGCCGCCATCGGTCGCACGCCGGTCGAGTTCCGCGTCGCCACCGACGCGCTCGCTGTAGTCGTTCACCCGGAGAACGACTTCCTGAATGATGTCACCTTGGAGCAGCTTGCGCTGATCTTCTCCAACCAGGTCGCCAACTGGAATGAGGTAGACCCAAGCTGGCCTGCGGAGCCGATCCTGCGCTTCAGCCCCGGCACCGACAGCGGCACCTTTGACTATTTCATCGAGGCGGTCATGGCCCCTGCCTTTGAGGAGCAGGGCGAGGGCGCCGGCGAGGCCGCCCTGCTGGATGCAGCCAACCTGCAATTGAGTGAGGACGACAACGTGCTGGTTCAGGGCGTCGAGGGCAGCCCTTATGCCATCGGCTACTTCGGCTATGCCTACTTTGAAGAGAACGCCGACCGGCTCAAGGTTCTCAACATCGAGGGGGTGGAGCCGAGCGCCGAGAGCGTGAACAGCGGCGAGTACCCGCTGGCCCGCCCGCTCTTTATCTACTCGGACGCTGGCGTCATGGCCGAGCGGCCCCAGGTTGCCGCCTTTATCAACTTCTATCTGACCTATGTGAACGAGGAAGTGCGAGAGGTAGGTTACTTCCCGGCCAGCGATGAGGCGCTGGCCGAGGCAAAGGCCAACTGGTTGAATGCAATGGGGCAGTAAAGAAAGTCTGCTTGAATAAGTTTGTGCTCGGTATTCGTGAAGCGAATCTGGCGGCAGTGGGGAGGGAGCCATCGCTTCCCACTGCCGCGTCTATAGAGCGTCCTGGCCTGCCGCCAGTTGTAAGGGCGCAGCAGGCGGGTGGATGCGCCGGCAGGCAAATGGATAGGGGGAGTTCACCATGCAGGGTGAGATGCCTGTAAGCCCATTCTCAGCGCAGGAACGCGCTTGGCGGCGCGCCCGCACAATGGACCTGCGCAGGCGCCGGCGTCTGGGGGAGAGCCTGATCCAGGGGTTTCTTTTGCTCTGTGGGGCCGTTTCCGTCCTAACCACTGCCGGCATCATCTAT
>DATLZJ010000091.1:0-2179 GCA_035574055.1 Caldilineaceae bacterium | reverse complement strand
CCTGAAGCTCAAGCGCATAGACCAGGTCAATCAGCTCCGGCAAGTTGGCGGCCTTCACATCGAAAAAAACCTTGGCCTTCCCCTTGATCCAGCGCAGGAACGGCTCCAGCCTGGGCACGCGCTCGCCGGCAAAGCGCGCATCAAACCAGCTTCCGGCGTCCAGTGCGTCAATTTCCGCCGAGGTCAGCTCCTGGATATTGCCGGAACCGTTGGTTGTCTCCTCCACCGAAGGGCCGTGAAGGATGTAATGGACGCCATCCTTGCTCAGGTTGACGTCAATTTCCACATAGTCAACGCCCCACTCGATGCACCTCTGGGCCGCCGCATAGGTGTTCTCCGGCGCGTATTCATTGGCCCCTTTATGGCAGACAATCTCAATGCGTTTCATGTGCTATCTTCATGCTCTATAATTCTGATGCTCCATGCGTCTTAGGTGAGGCTCTCTTCAATCTTTGGCAAGAGAGACAGAAGCTCCAGGGGCGTTTTGATGATATAGCGCGGCGTCTCCAGCGCGGTCGCCGGGACTTTGCGCCGTCGCGGCGCCCAGTCCAGCCAGACGGAGATCATGCCTAGCGCGTTGGCCCCGGCAATGTCACGCTCCAGATTGTTGCCTACCATGATCGTGCGGCCTGCCGCCTCTTCCCCAATGTCAAGACCCGCCAGCGCAAAGCGAAATATGGCCGGGTCCGGTTTTTCCACCCCTACCCATTCGGAGATGGCATGGACACAGAAAAGATCATAGACGCCATGCGCGCCGAGCACATTGGTAAAGGTCGCCGCCGGCCCATCCGCCACCAGGGCCAAGCGATACCCTTGGGCGTGCAGCGTCCGCACCAGCTCGGCCGCGCCAGGGATCAACTCCCCGGTCAACACAACGCCCCGCTCGTCCTTCACCTCCGTCCCCTCGTCCACGAGCGTATCGCCGCTGTCCAGACAGATCGCGAGAATTCGCCTCTCCCCCATAGCCGGCTCCTCATGCCAGGACGCCCACCGGCCCATCGGGCAGCGGCAATAGCTCATCTACATGCACCGGCCGCCCGCTCTCAATCGCGCGGTTGGCCGCAATGCCGACCAGGATCGAAGCCGCGCCGTCTATATGAGAGGCCGCCCTGGCGTATGGGTCCGCGGGCGGATTCGGCGCAAAGATCTGCTCCAGCATCACCGCATCGCCGCCGCCATGCCCGCCTTGCGCCTCCGGCGCTTCGACCTCATAAGGCCTGCCGAACATGGGATAGACCCGGATGCGCTTGCCGCCGAAGCGCGCCTCTGCTTCCGCATCGCGGCGGATGACGCCTTCCTCGCCCGGCACAACGTGCTTCCCCACCTGCTCGACAAGCTCCACCTCCAGCCGGCCCCGGTCGCCGGTGATCGCCACGCGATACCCCTCCCACGGGGAATAGGCGATCAGCGAATAGGTGAGGATGGCCCGGTTGCGATAACGTGCGGTCAGGCTCATGGTGTCCTCGACCGTGATATTGTCTCCAAAGACGTTACGGTCGCGCAGATAGCCGCTTTCCGGCTCTGCCTCCAGATAAAGTCCCCGGTAGTCAGGGCGCTGGTCGAGCCGTAGGGCAAAGGGATCAGCTTGCGCTGCCGGCTCGCCGGTGTAACGGTCATAGTCATATTGCTCTCCCCGCCGCGCCGCATTCTCGCGGCCGTAGAAGAGCAGATCGCCCATGGCAAAGACCTCGGCGGGATAGGACTGGATCCACCAGTTGACCAGGTCAAAGTGGTGCGTCGCCTTATGCACCAACAGCCCGCCCGACTTGTCCTTCTCCCGATGCCAGCGCCGGAAATAGTCGGCCCCATGATAGGTGTCCAGCACCCACTGAAAGTTGACATGCAAGGGATGCCCCACCACACCGGCCATGAGCAGCTCGCGCACCTTGGTCGCCAGCGGCGCATAGCGGTAGTTAAAGGTGACGCGCAGGCTCCGCCCCGTCCGCTCGATGGTCTCAAAGATGGCGCGCGCCTTTTCGGCGTCAATGGTCATCGGCTTTTCCGTGATGGCGTCACAGCCTAGCTCCATGGCGCGCCTGATGTACAGATGGTGGGTTGAGTCCATGCTGGTGACAATCACGGTATCAGGCCGCGTCTCAGCCACCATCCGGTCGAACGCTTCAGCAGTGTAGGTAGGCAGCGGCGGATGGCCATGCGCTTCCTGGAGCTGGCGGTTATA
>DATLZJ010000090.1:0-5478 GCA_035574055.1 Caldilineaceae bacterium | reverse complement strand
GGTGGAGGGCATGGAGGGTCGGCTGTTGCACCAGCGGGTGGACCGATACGATCAGGTGGGGCCGGTAGTGGACGATGGCTTGCATGACGGAGACCGTTGAAGCGTGCGCGACCGCGCCCATTACGCCCCGCGCGACCCAGGGCCGGTGGCCGGCGCGCCAGATCGTCCCCCACAGCCAGGGCGCGCGGTTCGCCATCCACCCGTAGCTCTTGGGTAGCTCACGGAGCGGCCACGGCAGATAATCCATGAGCAAGTCAATGATGGAGACTTCAAACCTGTCGCCATACTTCTGGGCAAAGACGGCCTTGAGCGCCTCGGCGCTGGCAAGATGCCCCCCGCCGGTCTTGCTCATCAAGATCAGAACGCGCTTCATGGGGAGACTATAATCGCGGAGAGATAAACCGCAAAGAACCCAAAGGGCACAAAGGAACAGAAAAGCCTGATCCTAGAGCTTTGCGTCCTTTGCGGTTAGTTGTCGGCTAATAGGCTCCTTTGCCGCGGATGACGGCGGGGAGCGAGCGGGCCAGGATGTTCAGGTCCATGACCAGGTTCCAGTTTTCAACGTAATAGATATCCAGCAACACCATCTCGTCGAAGGTGAGGTCACTGCGCCCGCTCACCTGCCAGAGGCCGGTGATGCCGGGGCTGACGGTGAGCCGCTTTTTGTGCCACTCCTGGTACTGGTCCACCTCGCTGGGCAGGTTGGGGCGCGGCCCGACCAGACTCATCTCCCCGCGCAGCACGTTGATCAACTGGGGCAGCTCGTCCAGGCTGAAGCGCCGGATCATGCGCCCCACGCGCGTGCGCCGCGGGTCATTGCGCACCTTGAAGAGCGGGCCGCTCGCCTCATTGAGGCTGCCTAGCTCTTGGCGCAGCTCCTCGGCGCCCTCCACCATCGAGCGGAACTTATAACAGTGGAAGGGCCGGCCATTCTTGCCGATGCGCGTTTGGGCAAAGAGCACCGGTCCCGGCGAATCGAGCTTGATCGCCAGCGCGATCAACCCCCAGAGGGGCAACGTCACTACAGCCAGCAACCCACCCAACGCCAGGTCAAAGGCGCGCTTGACCAGCAGGTTCCAACCCTGAATGGAGACATCGCGCGTGCTGATGAGCGGGATGCCGTTCAACTCTTCGACATAGACCTGGTTCTTGGTCAACTGGAAGAGGTCAGGCACCACCTGGGCGCGGACGCGGCTCTGCTCGCAGGTGCGCAGCAGGCGCTGGATCATGCGGTGGCTTTGCCAGGGCAGGCAGATGATCACCGTATCTACCTTTTCCTGCGCCAACACCTGGCGCAGATTGCCCACCGGCCCCAGCGCCCGGTAGGGGCCAATGTCCGTCTGGCCTTTGGCGGGGTGGTCATCCAGAAAGCCGATGATCTGGTAGCCGAAGTCGGGACGGGCCGTCACCGTGCGCATCACCATACGGCCCACATCGCCGGCCCCCACCAGCACCATGCGCTTGACCCCCACCCCATAGCGGCGCAGATGGGCAAAACCGAGCTGGATGGCAAAGCGGCTCAGGCCCAAGAGCAGCGTCACCAGGAGCGCCGTGTAAAGAAAAATGAGGCGGCTATAGAGCAAGGGACGAAAAATAAGCGCAGCGATGATCAGCACCACCACGCCCGCAGTCGTGGCCGTGGCGATGGTATATGTTTCTTCGATGAACGAGCGCCCGCGGCGATAGGGATAGACGCCGGAAAAGCGGAAGGAGATGGGCAGGATGATGAGCAGCGCCAGCGCAAAGGGCACATAGGCCCAAACATCTACCTGAAAGACCGGGTCCACGGCTCGAAACCACTGGAGCCGGTAGCGCAGCACATACGCGCCTAGGAACGCCAGAAGGATCAGGACAAGATCACTTGCGACGAGCAGATATTTCCAGTGTTCTGGCGAGATTCGTTGCGCCCAGGCGGCAAGGCGGCTGGCGGGGGCGCTGCTGGCGAAGCCACGGCGGGGAACAGTGGCATTATGCAAGTTCAGTTCGTTGACGCTTGCCATGTACGGGTCTGACGGCTCGGATGACTGGTCAGGACGCGGCATCTCGCTGCTGCCCTGGGCGTGCGCCCTAGTCTACCATACCTTGAGGTAAAATGCTCTACTCTAGGTAGACGGAAAGTTGGCAGCCTAGATACCGTTGCCCGCTATGACAAGCACGCGTCAAGCGCCAGTGTAGCCATCCTATTGCCTATCGTCTTGCCTACGGTCGCAGCAGCGAATGGAACATTTCGCGACGCTTGATAGTCCTATTCGCTGGACAGCGCAACCGCTGTAACGCCAGGGAAGAACGGCGCCCGGCGAGCATGTCGTCATAAAGACAGCATCAGAAAAAGCGAGGGGTGTATGCGGATCAAGTTTTGGATGATTTCCCTACTCTTGGTGGGTGCATTGGCGCTGCTCAACGCCTGTACGGCCTCGCCTGCCGCTCCGGCTGCGCCGGTTGCAGAAGCGACTGAGGCTGTAGCCACTGAGGCTGTAGCCGAGGAGCCGGTCGCGGAACCGACCGAAGCGCCAACTGAGGAGCCAGCGCCAGAAGCGACCGCGGCAGGGGTGGAGGAAGCCACAGACGCCTGCCCCGCGCCAGGCGAAGGGACAGAGCTGGTGACGAACGAGGCCGCCGGTTACTGCTTCTTAGTCCCGGTAGGGTACACCACCGAGGAGCCGGTGGCGGGCCAACTGACCATCTTTGCCCCAGAGGGGACCGAGGGGCATCGGGAGCGAGCCTTTATTAACGTCTATGCGGCGAATGGGCAGAGCGCCGCCGAGGCCGCCGACGCTTACGAGACAGAGATGTTGGGCGCGGCGCATGACTTCCCTATCACCCGCACCACGGCCACGCTGGGTGGGGTGGAGGCGGTTGTGCTGGATAACTTGCCGGGCCAGGATATCAACCGCCAGGTGATCGCGGTGAGCCATGATCAGGTCTACCGGCTTGGCTTTGTCCCGGCAGACCCGCAGATGGGCGAGGCGTACACCCAAATGGAAGCGTTGTACGCACTGGTGATGTCGAGCTTCACCTTCCTGCCGGCTGAAGCGACTACAGGCGCAGCCGGTGAGAGCGCGCCGGTGACCGGCGCGCTGCTGGAGTGGGAAGGGGAGATTGACGGCGCGTGCATGACCCTGCGCATCCTGCCCGATAACAGCGCCGAGGTGGGCCAGTGTGGCGATGCACTACAGGCCGCGGACAACGTGAATCAGACGGAGTGGGCGGCTATCCAGTCCCACTTTGCCGGCATCGAGGCGGACACCCCCGCCGGGCGCATTTCGCTCCAGGGGCAAGGCGAGGCCAGCGGGCCGGCCTGGGAGCGGGCGGCGGCGACATGGGCGCGCTTTACGGCGATGGAACTGTCCAGCGGGCGCGCCGGCGCCTCGGCCCGGACGGCGCTGGCCTGGATGCTGGGCGAGGTTGAGGGTGAACCAGGAACCTGCCGCCAATTGCTCATCCTGGCCTATGGCCTGGCCTATGCCAACCGGACTCCCTGTGAGGGGGGGCAGACGGAGCAGGTGGCCCAGGGCTGGCTGGAGACGAGCGAGCTGGAGACCTTCCAGGGCTGGCTGGACAACAGCGCGCGCATCGAGGACGCCGCCGGCTATGTAGACGCCCAAGGCAGCGAGCCGCTGGATGCGGAGACAGTCACAGAGTGGGCGACCCTGATCTATGAGCGGCTGGCTGAACAGTAGCATCGGTTCAACAGAGATCAATCCCCAGAAGCATCAGGCGTATGCGAGGCCGGCGTCTACAGTGGCGCCGGCCTTTGCATTGCCGGGGAATGGGATGGCATACCGCACACTAGCCAACTGACCAGTAATGTACTCGCCACATGGTGGATGCAGGCCGGCGGATGATGTGGGTGAATAGAAGGGGATATTGCCCCAAGCGGAGGCGCTTTCAAACAGGAGACAATATGGTAGCCTCGATCCTAGTGGCCTATGCCACCCGTTATGGCTCAACACAGGAAGTTGCCGAGGTCGTAGCAGCGACCCTGCGCGCGCATGGGCTTGCAGTAGACCTGCAACCCATGCGGAACGTCCAGACGCTTGAGGGATACAATGCAATCGTGTTGGGAGCGCCGCTCTATATTGGACGCTGGCACAAGGACGCACAGCGTTTCCTTGCGCGCCACCGCGAGACGCTCATGCAGCGGTCGGTGGCGCTGTTTACGCTCGGCCCCACGCAACCGGATGAGAAGGAATGGAAAGGAGTGCGCGCCCAGCTCGATCAAGAGTTGGCGAAAGTAACCTGGTTGAAACCGGTTGCCATAGAGTTATTTGGCGGCAAGTATGATCCGGCGAAGCTGCGCTTTCCCGATAGCCTGCTTGCCAAGTTACCGGCCAGCCCACTCCACCAGATGCCTGCCAGCGATATACGGGACTGGCCGGCGATCCGCGCCTGGGCCGGTCATTTGGCGACTATGCTACAGCCAGCGATGTCACACTGACGGCGCCTGAATCCACTCGCCGACCTTGATCCCTTGGGCCGTCCCTCCTTCGTTGGCGGCCTCCGGGTGCAAGATGATCTGCTCGGCCACGGCCAGATCGTCGGGGCGCTCCTCGATCTGCGCCAGCTCCTGGCTGACCCGCCGGCGGGCAATGGGGATGTGATGGCGCGCGAGAATGGTCTCGAAATAGTCATAGTTTTCCAGCAGTCCCCGCGTGACCGTCATAAATCCATGCTCGGCGACCGCCAGGCGTGTCCGGTAATGCATGGGGTGAAAGGAGAACATGGCATAGTCGGCCATATGGGGCTGGATGAGGATGATGTCCACATCCGGATATTTGGCGCGCAGATTCTTGACATGGTAACGCACGGTCGAATGTAACAGCGTGCGGACGGTCTGGTTGATGATGGCGTGGAGTCCTTTGCGGCGGATGTACTGCTTATCGGGGTGGGCGGCGGCGTCGAGGGGGACCATGGGATTGATACAGACCACCAGCTTGGCGCCGGCTTCGATGGCTAGGTCCAGGCTGGCCGCCCCATGCAGCCCGCCATCCACATAGTCCGACGAGCCGATCTGAACGGGACGGTAGAGCACCGGCACGGCGCTGCTGGCCGCCACCGCCAGGCTGATCGGCACATCAGAGGTCAGCCCCGTCCCAAAGACAGCGCGTGTCCCCCGGTCTAACTCGGTCGCGACGATATAGAGTTCTTTGAGCAGCGCGTCGAACTGATTGGAGCGGCCCGTGTTGTGCAACGTCTCGCGCATATATCGCTCCAGCGCCCGGCCATCGTATAGCCCGTTCGGCAGCAGTCCCGCCAGCTCCCACACCACATCCGAGAGCGCCAGCTCCCGCCAGCGGGTGATGGCGGTCGCGCCGATCCCCCACAACGCGGCGGGCAGACCCACCGCCCGGCGCAGCAAATCCTCCACATTCCAGCCCAGCACATCGCTCACCCGCACGCCGCGCAGCTCTGGGTGCCGGTTGTCAAGGGCCTGCATAATGGCGCCGGGCGTAAAGCCGTTTGCCATTAACGCGCTCA
>DATLZJ010000089.1:0-5414 GCA_035574055.1 Caldilineaceae bacterium | reverse complement strand
GGAATATACGGCTCGTCTGCCAAGACCTGATGGCGCTGGACCCGGATCGAGCCGGGGCGCTGGGCGACTTTGATTACATCATCGCCCACGGCGTCTATTCCTGGGTGCCGGCGCCTGTGCGCGACCGTCTGCTGGCGCTCTGTAAGCAGTTGTTGCGGCCCAACGGCATCGTGTATATCAGCTACAATACCTATCCGGGCTGGCACGTGACCGGCATCGTGCGCGATGCCATGCTCTTTCATGCGGCAGGCATCGAGGAGCCTCGCGCCCGCGCCGCCGCTGCCCGCGAGATGATTCAATTTCTGGCCGACTCGGTGGCCCAGGATGCCGGCGCCTACAGCTCGATCTTCCAGAACTACCTGAAGGTGCTGACCGATGGGCTGAAGGGTTCGGATGACTCCTTCCTGCTCCACGATGAGCTGGAGGAGACCAACGATCCGGTCTACTTCACCCACTTTGTCAACCACGCCGCCCGCCACGGCCTTCAATATCTGGTCGAAGCGGAACTGCGCGAGGTGCTGCCCAGCCTGTTCAAGCCGGAAGTGCAGGCCAAGCTTCAGCAGTATGCCAGTGATGCAATTGCGCTGGAGCAGTATATGGATTTTCTGCGCAATCGTATGTTCCGCCAGACGTTGCTTTGCCATGCCGATGTGCCGGTGCAGCGGATGTTACGTCCGGAGCCGGTCTTTGACTGCCTGGCCCGCACGAATGCGCAGCCGGCGCCGCCGGACGATCCCACGAAACCGCCGGGGTTGGCCCAATTCCGCAATCGCGAAGGCGCCACCTTGACCACCGACCATGCGGTGAGCGCGGCCGCCATGACGCTGCTGGGGAAGATCTGGCCCCAGGCGCTTCCCTTTGCAGAACTGTTGGACCAGGCCCGCATAGCCGCTGGGCCGTCGCCCACCTTGCCTCAGACCGCAGAGCCACCCTTGCCCGATGACCGGATGCTGGCGGGAAACTTGCTGCGCGCCTTTGGTTACAGCAGCCGGTTGGTTGGCTTGCATACCTATGCGCCGGTCTTTACGGTGGAGGTGGGGGAGCGCCCCCTTGCCAGCCCGGTCGCCCGCCAGGAGGCGATGGGCCGCAACGTGGTGACGAACGTATGGCATGAGCGGGTGACGCTTCAGCCCTTCCAGTGCCACCTGTTGATCCGTCTGGACGGGCGGCGCACCCGCGCCGCCCTGCTGGCCGAACTGCGCCCTATTGCCGAGCAGCTCAACGCCCAGCCCGGCGGCAGCAACCCATTGGATGAGGCAGAGCTGGAGCGGCAGCTTCAGACGTTGGCGCAGGCGGCGCTGTTGGTGGGGTAACTGGAATGATCCATCCGTGGGAGTTACCGATAGAGGCTCTATATGGGGGAACAAACGTCAATGGAGACAAGACTGGAGCAGCAGATCGCCTTCCTGCGCGAGCTGGATAAGCTGAAACAGGTCTATCGCCAGTCGCCGCTGATGGACAACAGCCGCAAAGAGAACTCGGCGGAGCATAGCTGGCATGTGGCGTTGGCTGCGCTGGTGCTGGCGCCGCTGGCCGATGAGCCGGTGGATATTAACCGGGTGATCAAGATGCTGCTCCTGCACGACGTTGTTGAGATTGACGCCGGAGACACCTTTGCGTATGACCCGGTGCGCCGGCTCGACCAGGCAGCGCGTGAAGAAGCGGCGGCGCAGCGTCTCTTCGGTTTGCTGCCGGAGGCCCAAGCGGCGGAGTTTCGGGCGCTGTGGGAGGAGTTTGACGCGCGCGCCACCGCCGACGCGCGCTTTGCCCATGCCGTGGACCGGCTCCTGCCGGTGCTCCACAACTACGCGACCGGCGGCGGCGCTTGGAAGGCGCACCAGCTTCACTGGGCGCATGTGGTACAGCGAGTGAGCGCCATTCAGGATGGGTCCGCGGCCCTTTGGGGCTTTGTCGCCGCCCTCTTGGATGATGCGGTGGCCCAGGGGTATCTGGCTCCGGCCCCCTGAGGCGGATGGCGCTTGACCGCGATGCGAGAGGACCGGGCCGGCCCGGACCGGCCCACCGGCGGCGCAATCTACACCTGCGCTAATGACGGTTGTAACCTGCGCTTTCCGGTAGCGCCGGGCGACCGCTTCCACCACCGCTGCCCACGCTGCGGCGCGCCGGCTACCCTGTCCACCCTGGTCGCTGCCCGCCCGGCGCCCGATCCACCCTCGGGCCGGCCGCCGCTCCTTCCTCTCCATCTCCTGTTGGATAACTGGCGCAGTCTCTTCAATGTCGGCGCACTCTTCCGTACCGCAGACGGCGCAGGCGTCGCCATGCTCCATCTCTGTGGCATCACCCCAACGCCCGACCATCGCAAGTTGAGCAAGACCGCCTTAGGGGCTGAGTCTACCGTGCCCTGGCGTTATGCGCCCAACGCCGTCGCGCAGGCCGCCGCCTTGCGCAACCAGGGGATGCAGCTCTGGGTGCTGGAGGCGGAAAGCCGGGCCGAATCTCTCTTTGATTGCTCATTGCCGCCGGCCGGCCCGCCGGTTGTCCTCGCCGCCGGCAACGAGATCGTCGGCGTGGACCCGGGCCTGGCAGCGATGGCCGACCGGTTGGTCTACTTGCCCATGCAGGGCGCCAAGCGCTCCCTCAACGTCGCCGTCGCCCTGAGCGTCGCCGTCTACTGGCTGCGCGGCCAAGCGCGCCCCTAGGCTACATCCTTCGCACGATGCCGTTTTTGGCAATGGCACGATCCGGACAAGGTTATTCGCCACATGCTCTCTGCGTCTTTCGTCGAGAGCCGGCCAATTTATCCCCTACGATTGTTGGTGGAAGAAGCTTACGACAAAAAGTCCTGGGAGACGAGCGAGCAAGTTCATTACAATAGTGTCAGGCGAAGCGAGGCCAGATAACACTGTATCCAGACGACACGGTGGCCGATCATACAACGGGCGTTTTATTGCTAGGCTATGCAGGCGCACACTGAGGTAGGGCGCAGCTTCTGCGGCAGCCGCGCCGGGGCTGTACGTGGAAAGGCGAGGTAGCTCTGCGCAGCCTAGCCAACAGACAGGAGCGGTTGAAGCCGGTATGAAGTTGCGTAGTTTGATCCCAGTCTTGGATGTTAAAGATGTAGATGCTTCGATTGAGTTCTACTGCGATGCCCTCGGCTTCACGTTATCTGAGAAGGTGGAGTGGGGCGGACGCACCGAGTGGGCCTTGCTGTACAGCGACGGCGTTCAACTCATGCTCTGCGCCAGCCGAGACGGCGATGCAGAGGATGAGTCTCGTTCCAACGAGGGCGTCTTTTTTGTCTACCATGAGAATCTCGAGTCACTGCTCGTCTACCTTGGCAGCAAGGGGTATACGAACCTGTCGAACCTGTTACAGACCAGCCAACGCCCGCGCGATTTCTATTTGCGCGACCCCGATGGCTACGTGCTCTGGTTCAGCCGGAAGCCGGTCGGCGCAACCAACGGCCACGGCTAGCCAGCCGGTCGCGTCCACGCCCAATCCGTAAGCAGTTGCAGGCTGTTCGCCGGCAGCTCGGTATTCCTGATTGCGCCCTATCCTACCGAGTCCAGCAACGAATCCAGCATCGCCGTGACGTGTGCGATTTCATCATGATTAACGGTGTGACCCATGCCGGGGTAGATTTTCTCCACGACCACGCCTCCCAGCCGTGACAAGACTTGAGTTGTCTCCTGGACTCGTTCCAGCGGGATGTGGGGGTCAACGTCGCTACACCCTAAGAAGACCGGCGTCCCTTCCAGGGAGTTCGGATAGTCGCGCGGTGTGCCGGGCGGGCCAATCAAGCCGCCGCTCAACCCGACAACGCCGCCGAAGCGTTGGGCATTGCGCGCGGCATATTCCGTCGCTAGGCAGGCCCCTTGCGAGAAGCCCAAGAGGATCGTCTGCGCCGGCGGCACCCCGGCTGCAAAGAGCCTCTCCAGCACGGCGCGCACCGCGCCAAGCGCCGAGGTCAGATAAGGCTCATTTTGCGCGAGCGGACTCATGAAGGGATAGGGGTACCAGGTATTGCCCGCCGCCTGCGGCGCCAAATAGGTGATATTGGGGCGCTGGAACTCGCGTGCCAGGGTGAGGATACTCTCGGCAGTGGCCCCGCGCCCGTGGAGGAGCACCATCGCGACCGGCGCTTGGCCCAGCGGTTTGCCGCTGGCGGAGATAGGTTGGCCGCGATGTGGGTCCGCGGGCGTTTGTGTCGAAGTCATGCCTGTACCTCCCCTGGCCGGATGATCGCCAGTAGCTGTTGTTGGATATCGGCCCGCCGCGCTTCGAGCCAGGGCGGAAGCTTAAGCTCCCGGCCCAGCGCCGCCCGGCTCTCATCCAGCAGAAAGCCGGGAGCATCGGTTGCCAACTCGTAGAGCACGCCGGACGGCTCGCGGAAATAGATGGAGTGGAAGTATTGGCGGTCACGGACATCGGTGACGCTGAAGCCGGCTTCGCTCAGGCGGGCGCGCCAGGCCAATTGCGTTGGGTCGTCGGCGACGCGGAAGGCGATATGGTGGATAGAGCCTGCACCTAGGCGGCCACGCCCCTGTTGGGGGATCTCCACTAAATCTACGATCCGCCCGGCAGCCCCGCCCGGTGCGAGAAAGCGAGCACGGCTCCCCTCAACGCCGGCCCGCTCCCAGCCGAACCACTCGGTCAGGAGCCGGGCGGAGGCGGCGGCCTGGGCGACCTGCAACGTGGCGCTGTGGAAGCCGCGCAGCGCCGCGTCTGCCGGTATAGGCCCCTCGGTCCAATGGTCAATCTCGGGCAGACCGTCGCCTGTAACCAGCTCCAGCCAGAGGCCGTCCGGGTCTTGGAAGGGCAACACTGTCTCGCCAAAGCGCACCTGGCGGGGCGCGGTCGAGACGCCGAACTCAGCCAGCCGCTTCTCCCAATAGCCCAAGGCGTCTGCCGGAACGGCATAGGCGATGGCGTTGGCTTCGCCCGCGCCCCGCTGGCCGCGGCGGGCGTTGGGCCAGGGAAAGAAGGTGAGGATGGTTCCTGGGCTGCCTATGGCGTCGCCGTAATAGAAGTGATAAGTGCCTGGGTCGTCAAAGTTGACCGTCGTCTTGACCAGTCGTTGGCCCAACACATAGCTGTAGAAGTTGATGTTGCGCTGCGGGTCGCCGGCCATCGCCGTGATATGGTGGATGCCGGAGATTGGGGCCAAGTCAGCCGGCATGGCTGTTCTCCTCAGCCTGCTCGTCTGCAAGCGGCTCGGCGGGCGGTCTCACGCCACGACGTTGGGCCTGCTGTTGCGCGATCTGATAGGAGCGGTGCAACAGCGCGATGGCATGTTCGACATCCTCCGGCCTGTGCAGATAGAAGCTGATCCACCCACTGTCGGGCAGGACGTGATGTGGTTCAGCCTGGCCCGCGGCAACCAACTCGTTGCGCACGGCGGTGGGGAAGGGGATATCTACCAAGCTGTCGCCGTGGATATGGCCGATCTCACG
>DATLZJ010000088.1:0-2156 GCA_035574055.1 Caldilineaceae bacterium | reverse complement strand
GCTCGCCCGTCTTTGGCTCGCCCGAAAGCCAGCTTGCGCTCTTCGGCAGCGCCCAGATGGCCCGCCGCTATGGGCTGCCCTTCCGCGGCGGCGGCGCCTTCGCCAGCGCCAAGATCACGGACGCCCAGGCGGGCTATGAGTCGGTGCAGGTGCTGCTGCCCACCATCCTGGCCCATACCGATTTTGTGCTCCACGCCGCCGGTTGGCTGGAGAATGGGCTGACAGCGGGCTATGAAAAGTTCGTGGTGGACTGTGAGCTACTTGGCATGATGCATGTGCTGGCGAAGGGGATTGACCTGTCGGACGAGGGGCTGGCCTTCGATGCGCTGCAAGAGGTCAAGCCGGGCGGCCACTTCCTGGGCGCGGCCCACACCATCCGCCACTTCCGCCATGCCTTCTTCCGCAGCGAGCTATTTGACTACAACTCCGCCGAGCAGTGGGAACTGGACGGCAGCCTAGACACCGAGACCCGCGCCAACCGCAAATGGAAGGCGCTGCTGGCGAGCTATGAGGCCCCGCCGCTGAATGAGTCCATCGAGCAGCAACTGCTCGACTTTATGGCCGAGCGCAAACGCGCTTTGGGGTTTGGATAAGTGATGAAAGCCCGCGAGATCTGGAGACGAGTCACCGAGGACCGCGTGGACCTGCTCGATCAGCTCCTCCAACTGCTACATGAGCACCACATTCGCTACTGCGTGATCGACGGCCAGGCGGTCAACGCCTATGCAGCGCCGCTCATCAGCCTGGACTTAGACCTGGTGATCGCCCTTGAGCAGGTCGAGACGGCTGCGGCCTTGCTGGCCGAGAGATTCACCGTCCGGCGATTTCCGCACAGCATCAACGTCTCTGCACCTGGGTCTAATCTGCGTGTCCAGATTCAGACCGACAAACGCTATTTTCCCTTTGTGGAGCGCGCCGCGCCCAAAGATGGATTGGGCGTCACCTTGCCCGTCGCCAGGGTCGAGGATGTGCTTCAGGGCAAGGTGTGGGCCTTTCTCGATGATGAGCGCGGCAATACGAAACGCCAGAAAGACCTGGCGGACATTGCCCGGCTACTCGAAGCCTATCCCCATCTCCGATCCCAGGTACCCGACGAGGTTCTCCGCCGGTTGCTTTAAGTCAGAAAGCGAGGACATATGGCCGAGCGCCGCACGCCCTTCTATGATTACCACCTGCGCCACGCCGGGCAACTGGTCAAAGGCGGCGGCGACTATATGTTCCCCGATGCCTTTACCTCCGCGGCCGACGAGCACATCAACACCCGCACCAACGTGGGGATGCAGGACATCTCCTCCATGGGCGAGGTAGACATCAAGGGGCCGGGGGCCGAGCGGCTGCTCAACCGGCTCGTGGTCGCCGAGCTGCACACCCTGGAGCCGGGGCAGATCCGCTACACCACCATGTGCAACGAGCAGGGCGGCATCGTGGACGATGTGACCGTCTACAAGTTCCACGACGAGCACTTCATGGTCGTCACCAGCTCCGGCCCGCGTAAAAAGGTCGTCCGCTGGATCGCCGACCACGCCCAGGGGACCAGCGCCTATGTCACCGACCTGTCGGCGGCGGTTGCCCTGGCCGTCGTGCAGGGGCCGCGCTCGCGCGAGTTCCTGCGCACGGTCATCAGCGACGGCGACATTGACCGCCTACGCTTCTTCCGCTTCACGCCTGCTATCATAGACGGCGTCGAATTGCTGCTCTCGCGCAGCGGCTACACCGGCGAACTGGGCTATGAGCTGTACATCCCCGCCGAGGAGGCCGGCGCGCTCTGGGAAAGCCTGCTCAAGCAGGGCAAACCCTACGGGCTGCAACCCTATGGTTTGCTTGCCATGCAAAGCCTGCGCATCGAGAAAGCTTTCCCGCTCTACGGCCACGATCTGCACGAAGGGGTGACGCCGTTTCATGCCGGGTTGGACCGCTGGATCGCCTTCGAGAAGCGTGAGTTCATCGGTCGCAGCGCGCTGCTGCGCGTCCAGGAGACGGGTATCCAAGAGCGGTGGGTAGGGCTGGTGCTGGAGAGCAGCAATCCGGCGACGCCCGGCGACCCAATCTACAGCGTGGGCGATATTGCCAGCTTCCGCGCCAAAAAGCTGAGCGGCGCCGAGGCAGGTGAGCAAGAGGAGGCGGCGCTGCCCGGCGAGCGCATCGGCCATGTAACA
>DATLZJ010000087.1:0-3360 GCA_035574055.1 Caldilineaceae bacterium | reverse complement strand
AGCCAGTGCGATCACGATACTGCTCCATCGCCAGGATGACGCCGAGCGCGTGGCCGCAGCCCTGGCCGGACCGGGCATCACCACGCTCACCTGGCGCGATCTGAACCAGGTCATACTGCAAACCGCAGAAATCAGCCAGGCCTTTTACGGGGTATTGGATGTCATCGTGATGCTGGTCGTGGCGGTGGTGATCGCCAACACTTTGCTCATGGCGGTCTTCGAGCGCATCCGCGAGATAGGCATTTTGGCGGCGCTGGGGATGAAAGGCCGGCAGATCATGCTGATGTTCCTGCTGGAAGCTGCTACGCTCGGCCTGGCCGGGATTGTCGTCGGTATAATGCTCGGCTCGGCTGGGGTCGTCTACCTGGCGACGGCGGGGCTTTATATTGGCGACATGAGCAACGTCGCCAGCGGGGTCGCGCTGGGCAACACCGTACACGCCCGCTTTGTTCCGGTCACCTTTGCCTGGCTTTCGTTCTGGACGCTGGTCATTATCCTGCTGGCCTCCCTGTATCCGGCCTGGTTTGCCGTTCGCCGCGAGCCGGCGGAGGCGCTGCGTGCGTTGTAGCGGCTCGCCATAGCTATGGTTGATGAACGGCTATGGTTGATGTCGCTGGTCTCTCTATCGTTGGCCTATATGGCTAGACGGGAACACTATCATGGAAATTATCCAATTAGAGCATGTGAGCAAGATTTATCATATCGGTGATGTGCAGACGCGCGCGCTGAACGACGTCAGCCTCACCATCGAGGAGGGCGAGTTCGCCGCCCTGGTCGGGCCGTCGGGTTCGGGCAAAACGACGTTGCTGCAGTTAATGGGTTGTCTAGACCGTCCTGATAGCGGCGTGATCAAGATCAATGGGCAGGATGTCACGCGCCTGAGCGCCGGCCAGCGCGCCGAGCTGCGCAGTAAGATGATCGGATTTGTGTTTCAGTTCTTCGCCCTGGTGCCGGTGCTCAACGCCTATGAGAATGTAGAGCTTCCCCTTTTGTTGAGCGGCGTCAGCGCCAAGGAGCGCCGCCAACGCGTGCTGGAGATGCTGGATGCCGTGGGCCTGGCCCATCGGGTCCATCATCGTCCGAATCAAATGAGCGGCGGCGAGCAACAACGGGTAGCGATTGCGCGCGCCTTGGCGCCCCGTCCGCTGATGGTGCTGGCGGACGAGCCGACCGCTAACCTGGACACGGCCAACGGCCAGCAGGTGATGGAGATCATGCGGCGCCTGAATGAGCAGACCGGCACGGCCTTTGTCTTTGCGACCCATGACCCGCGGGTGATCGCGTATGCGCGGCGCGTGGTCAGGTTGCGTGATGGGCAGATAGTTGACAATGGTCTGGAACCCCAGGGTGTACAGGCCGCCGGCGTGCCGGTACACGGCGCGCCAATCGGCGTACAACGCTGAGGGGAGGGGCGATGAACGGAATGGGCGGCTTGAGCGCCGCCGCAAGGCGCTGGGGGCTTGGATTCCTCGCGCTTCTCCTGTTAACGGCAGGCTGTAGCCGGCAAGCGACGCCGACGCCCACGCCGGCTGCCACACCGCTGCCGCCGGTGGCGGTGAATGCCGCGGCGACGGCCAGCGCCTCCGGCCAGGTGACGCCTGTACGCGATGCCGAACTCAGCTTCGCTGTGGCCGGTCGCGTCGAGTCCGTCTCGGTGGCCGTGAACGACGAAGCAGCAGCCGGGACGGTGCTGATCGAGCTGGAGGCGGCGGCGGCCGAGGCGTCGCTGGCCCAGGCGCAGGCGGCCTTGCTGCGGGCGCAGGCCCATCTCAACGAGCTGCGGAGCGGCCCCCGTCCTCAGGAGATCGCCGCTGCCGAAGCGCGCTTGGCGGCGGCCCAAGCGCACCTGGCGCAGCTTATGGAGGGCAGCCGCCCTGAGGATATCGCAGCGGCGGAGGCAAACCTGGCGGCGGCCCAGGCGCGTTATGATGCGCTCTATGCAGAGCCAAACGCCGCGGTCGTGGCCGCGGCCTGGGCCGAAGTGCAGCAGGCGCGGGCGACCCTGGAGCGGTTACGGCATCCGGCGACGGCAAGCGAGATCGCCGAGGCCGAGGCGCAGGTGAAGAGCGCCCAGGCAGAGCTTGAGCTGCTGGCGGCGGGCGCGCGTGCTGAAGCCGTAGCCGCCGCCGAGGCGGCCGTCGCCGAAGCCGAGGCGACGGTGCAACGCGCCGAAGCGGACCTGGCGGGCTTCCAGCTCCGCGCCCCCTTCACCGGCACAGTGACGGCGCTGGAGGTCAGCCCAGGCGAGATGGTACAGGTGGGCGAGGTGGTGTTGGTCTTGGCCGACTTGAGCCAGATGCAGGTGGAGCTGACCGACCTGAGCGAGCGCGCGGTGGCGCGGGTAGGGGTAGGACAGCCTGCCGTGGTCTTTGTCGAGGCGTTGGGGGTCGAGATTCCGGGGCGAGTGGCGCGGGTGGCGCCGCGGGCGGCCGTGATCGGCGGCGATGTGGTCTATCCGGTGATCATTGAGCTGGAGCAGCAACCGCCAGGGCTGCGCTGGGGCATGAGCGTGGATGTCGAGATTTCCGTCGAGTAGCAGGCTGCTCCAAGGCGGCCGGCTGTGGCGCGGCGAAATGGTGGGTGCGAGGGCGGCGGCGACAGACGAGCAAGGGGCAGACAATCATAATGGCGAGTTGCCATGCAATTGATACGGAATTTGCAAATTGGTTGAAAAAGGGGATTGACAAATGCCCTCATCTGCATTATTATATGTCAATGTAAGCACAATACGTCGCATGGAACAATGATGACTCATGGATAAGTGGCGATTTGAATGGTAAGTCTAGACGAGACTGGAGCGAAAAATGCCAGGATCGTCCGGAAAGGAGGGCGCACCGTCACCACCTTGTTCTGACCGTACCCTGGCCGCAATGCCGGGATAGACGCTAGGAAAGGAGGCCGATCCCACCTAGACACCTTTGGCCCTGCGCCAACCGTGACTTGTCGAGTACGACCAGGAGGTTCTACCCAGCAGGTTCTACCAGTCAGTTTCGCTTGCTAGTTCCACACGGTGATTTCCGGTTCGAGCAGCAATTGGAGCAATGTCGCACAGCGACTGTGCCAGGGTTTGAGAGTGGTTCCGTTTCCATGCTTCGGTGAACAGTGTTTGGATGGAGGTGTAGACCCCCCAGGGTAAATGCCGCGTGTCATTTTTACGTGTGGGAGTGATCTCGACTAGTGGTGTACGAAGTTGACCTGTCCTGTTCCGGTTCCTAAATCGTGCGAAGGGCCGACTGACCCTCAACTTCGCGCCGGTGATGCTAGAACCGGTGATACCAGAAAGGAGACAAGCGCCTCCCAAGACGGTTGATTCGCAAATCGTCTAGCTAGTAAGAGCCAGGCCCGCCGCCGCCGACGTAC
>DATLZJ010000086.1:0-8143 GCA_035574055.1 Caldilineaceae bacterium | reverse complement strand
CAGCCTCTCAGCGGGAAGGCGGGCAAGCAACCGCCGGTTCAGTTCGGCGCGTAGGATGGTTTCGAGGGCATGGGCGGCGCGCCGCCGCTCACGCGCGGCCAGCTCGCCCGATGCAACCAGCCACTCCCGGTGCGCAGAGATGCGCTCGGCCAGCTCGGCGACGCCGCCGCCGCTGGACGCCACGGTCTTGAGCACCGTCACCTGCCAGCCGCTGCCTGTCTGGCGCGCAGGCGACGCCTCTTCGATAGCCTCTTGAATGTCCGTTGCCTCTTGAATGTCCGTTTTGATCTCTGCGCGCATCAGCCGGCCGTGATGGCGGACCCGGCGGCTGGCGCCATGCGCCAGCTCCAGCATCATCTGGAGCGCCTGCACTGTCTTCTCTGCGCCGGGTTGGTCGGCTTTGTTGACCACTAGGAGATCTGCAACCTCCAGAATGCCCGCCTTGATGGCCTGGATTTCGTCGCCAAAGCCCGGCGCCTCTACCACCAGCGTCGTATGCGCCGTGCTTGCGATCTCCACCTCGGCCTGGCCCACGCCGACCGTCTCCACCAGGATGCGCGCAAAGCCTGCCGCTTCCAGCAGCGTCACCACGTCGCCGGTGGTCTTGCTCAACCCGCCCAGGCTGCCGCGGGTCGCCATACTGCGGATGAAGACGCCGGGGTCGCCGCTGAGCGCGCGCATCCGCACCCGGTCGCCCAAGAGGGCGCCGCCGGTAAAAGGGCTGGAGGGGTCAATGGCGACCACGGCCACCGTCTCGCCCGCCGTCCGGAAGCGCCGGGCCAGCGCCGTGACCAGGGTAGATTTGCCTGTGCCGGGCGCGCCGGTGACGCCGATAAGATGGCTACGCCCGCCGTGGGGATAGAGCGCCGCCAGCAGCGTGTGGGCCTCGGCCTGTTCATTCTCGACAACGGTAATGGCGCGCGCCAGCCGCAGCCGGTCGCCCGCCAGCACGCCGTCAACGAGCGCCGGGATGGATACACTGCGCACGAGATGCCCGTTTAGCCGCCGGATGGAGCAGCGCCCTGGCCGACATGTTGCGCCTGGGCCACCGCTTGGCGGATGTAGTCGGCAATTGTCTGAGTGGAGGCGCCGGGGCCAAAGACGGCGCTGACCCCCGCGGCGCGCAGCCGCGGAATGTCTTCGTCGGGCACAATCCCACCCACGACTACCACCACATGCGCTTGCCCCTGGCTGCGCAGCAGTTCCACCACTTTGGGACAGAGGGTCATATGGGCGCCGCTGAGGATGCTCAACCCCACCACATCTACATCTTCTTGTAACGCCGCCTCGGCGATCATCTGGGGCGTCTGGCGAATGCCGGTGTAAATGACCTCGAAGCCGGCATCGCGCAGGGCGCGCGCCACCACCTTCGCCCCCCGGTCGTGGCCGTCCAAGCCGGGCTTGGCGACCAACACACGGATCTTTTCAGAGTCCATAACCTACTCCTGCTTTGACAAGCCACTTGGCCGCGCCGTATACTGGCCTCTACGCAGCCGGCAGCAGCCGGTTGATCGTGCAGCCTGTTCAGGTCAGCAATCGAGTCGAACAAGGAGCTTTCATGCAACAGCTTGGCCTAGCGATGACGGCGCCCCCGGTGCGTGCGTCTGCGACGCATCGCCCCGGCCCTTTCTCCCTGCTTGCCCCTGCCCCATCTTCTCCTGCCCGCCGCCTCGCCTGTTGTTGCCCCTGTTGCGCCTCCTGTTGTCCTGCCGGCTGTTGTCCCGATTGTACCGCGACCGTCCGGTAAACGGTCGAAGCGCCGGCGCACCCATTAACCACATCCGCTCGCGAGCACCGGATCCGGGCGCTGTCCGTTGCGCAAGTCTATCACGCTTTCGCCGGGGATGCACCTGCACCCCCTGCCGTTGAACTGCCATCGCTTACACCATCACAGCTTACACTATCACAGCTTGCACCGTTACAGGTTACATCGTTCACACGCTATGTCATCAGGTTAAGGAGCGTACCATGCAAAGAAGGCGCATGCCAGTCCTCAGTCTACTGGCGCTACTTGTGCTTGTGATGGCTGCCTGCACCGCGCCGGCCGCCCAACCCGCCGCCCCGGCTGAAGGAGGGGAGGCTGCCGCGTCCGGCCCCCAGCCCGGCGGCACCTTGAACCTCTCATTTGGCGATGACTTTGTCACCTTCCACCCCTTTTACGACGTGACCAACGCCGACTTCAAACCTATCTTCTTCGAGGCGCCCTTGCGCATCAGCGACGACGGCGGCTTTGAGCCGTGGCTGGCCGAGTCGGTGGAGCCGGCAGAGGATGGGCTATCGGTCACCATCCGGCTGCGCCAGGGCATCAAGTTCCACAACGGCCGCGAAGTCACCGCCGACGATCTGATCTGGTCGGTGGATTTGGCTCGCAACCAGGAGATCGGCCATCACCTGGGCGACCGCTTCCAGACCGCCACCGGCGCGGAAAAGATAGACGACTACACCGTCCGCATCACCTACAGCGAGCGCACCGCCTCCCAGCTAGACGCCATCGCGCGCCTCTACCTCTTCCCGCAAGAGGCCGCCGAGACGATTGACACTGTGCCCGTCGGCACCGGCCCCTTCAAGTTCGTCGAGTGGATCCCCGGCGACAGCGTCACCGCCGAGCGGTTTGAAGACTATTGGCAGGAAGGGCTACCCTATCTGGACCGGGTCGTGATCAAGGCCATTCCCGATGTCCAGGCGCGCCAGGTCAACCTCCAATCCCAAGCCATTGACCTGCTCATGTACCTGCCCCTGAGCGACAAGCAGGCGATGGAAGCAGAGGAGGGGATCATCGTGGGCGAAGCGCCGCCGGGCTTCTCCTTCTACGCCTTTATCATGAACATCAACGCGCCCCCCTTCGACGATGTGAGGGTGCGCCAGGCGTTCCAGTACGCCATTGATCGGGAGGAGATCGCCAACACTGCCTTCCACGGCGAGGCCACCCCCTTGCTCATCCCCTATCCCCCGACCTCATGGGTCTATCCGGAAGACCTGGAGAACTATTATACTCACGACCCGGAGCGAGCTAGGGAGCTTTTGGCCGAGGCCGGCTACCCCGATGGCTTCTCGGTGGAGATGTTGATCCGCGGCACCGAGGATGCCCATCTGGACCAGGCCCAGGTCTTCCAGCAGCAGCTTGCGGAGATCGGCGTGCAGGTGGAGCTACTGCCCACCGAGCTGCCCCAGTACTGGCCCCTGCTCTTCGAGAGCCAGTTCCAGATCGTCTCGCACAAGACCGGCGATGCAACGGTAGACCCCAGCGGCCTCTTTGAAGCCGCCGCCTGCTGCCGGCCCTTCCGCAGCTTCTTCGGCATCCAGGACCGCACCGAGGATTGGTTTATCGAGTACCGGGATGTGATCAATCGGGCGCGCGAGTCCAATGACCAGGAGGAACGCGCCCAGCTCTATCACCGCGCCCTGGAGATTTGGCTAGAACAAGCCTGGACGATTCCCACCGTCTGGGAACAGGATGTCTACGCCTATTGGGATTATGTCCAGGGCCTCCGCACCGACATGGACGGTTCGCTCTGGCTGCACGAGACCTGGCTGAACCGGTAGTGTTTTATTAGAACATTTGTAGGTGCGGCATCCTGCCGCACGGTTGTATCCTGCCGCATCATCGTGCGGTAAGGATACCGCACCTACAATTTGCCGCCTGAATACGTGAACCATCGCCGTGTCCTTGATTTGACGAGCAAGAACCGAGAAAGAACACGGCGCAAGAGGAGCAAGTAGACTGTGGGCCAGTACGCGCTCAGACGGCTCTGGCAGATGGCGCCGGTGCTCTTGATCGTGTCCATCGCCGTCTTTTCCATTATCCACTTTATTCCGGGCAACCCGGCCCAGATCATTGCCGGCCCCAACGCCACGCCCGAACAACTGGCCGCGCTGGAACAACGGCTGGGATTGGACAAGCCGCTGTGGACTCAATACCTCATCTGGCTGCGCAATGTGCTCAGCGGCGAGCTTGGCGTCTCCTACATCAACAACTATCCGGTGCGCCAGCTGATCGCTCAACGCATCCCGGCGACGGTGGAGCTGGCGCTGGCCTCGACCGTGATCGGCGTGGCGATTGCCCTGCCGTTGGGCATCCTGGCCGCGGTGCGCCCCGGTTCAACCTTTGACTTTGTCACCACCACCTTTTCGGCGCTCTCATTTGCCATCCCGAGCTTTTACCTGCTCATCCTCCTGATCATGCTCTTCAGCGTCGAGCTACGCTGGCTGCCGCCGTCGGGCCGTCCCTCGCTGGCCGACCAGCCGGGCCTCTGGGTCAAGTCTATCATTCTGCCCGCCTTCACCCTGGGCATCGGCGTGGCGGCCAAGCTCACGCGCTACCTGCGCTCGGCGCTGCTGGAGGTGCTGGACCAGGATTATATACGGACGGCGCGCGCCAAGGGGCTGCGCGAGCGGATCACCCTCTGGCGCCATGCGCTGCCCAATGCCCTGATCCCCGTCGTGACCGTTCTGGGCCTACAGTTGGGCGATCTCTTGAGCGGCGCGATTATCGTCGAATCCATCTATGCCTGGCCCGGCGTGGGCCGGCTGACCATCCAGGCCATCGAGTGGCGCGACTATGCCCTGCTCCAGGCCAACGTGCTCTTTATTGTGCTGGCTTTTTTACTGGTCAACCTGATCACCGACTTGACCTATGGCCTGCTTGACCCGCGCATCCGCTACAACGGCGGCTGACCGCGCTGCCTAACGCTATGCCTGCCACCTCGACTGCCAAGCTCAGCCTGCGCGATAGAGACGCCACCGAGACCGCCGGCGGCCTGCGCCGGCAGGAAAGCCTCGCCGCCGCGGTCTGGCGCGCCTTTTTGCGCCATCGCTCCGGCATGATCGGGTTGGCGCTAACGCTGCTCATCCTGGCGCTCTCACTGGCGGCTCCCCTGCTGACCCCCTACGACCCGCTGGTGATGCATTCGGAGGACCGCTTCGCCCCGCCCTCCGCCGCTTATCCCATGGGCGCCGATGAGTTTGGCCGCGATATTTTCAGCCGGCTGCTCTACGGCGGGCGGGTGGCCTTTGGCGTGGGCGGCCTCTCCATCGCCCTGGCGACCGTCGTCGGGGTGGCGCTGGGCGCAGTTGCCGGCTACGAATCGGGCTGGTTTGATGCGGTCTCCATGCGCTTTTTCGATGCGCTGCTAGCCTTTCCGGCCATTCTACTCGCCATCGTCATTCTGGCCGTGTTGGGGCCGGGGGCCATCAATGCCGCGCTGGCAGTCGCCATCGTCAACATCCCCGTCTTTGCCCGGCTAGCGCGCGCCAATGTGCTGGCCGAAAAGCACAAAGAATATGTGAGCGCCTCTCGGGCCATCGGCGCGTCTCCTCTGCGCGTCCTCTTTCGGGGCATCCTGCCCAATAGCCTGGCGACCATCATCGTCCAGGTGACGGTCTCTTTTGCCTCCGCCGTGCTGCTGGAGTCGTCCCTCAGCTTCTTAGGGTTGGGCGTTCCGCTGCCGGCCCCCTCCTGGGGTTCCATGTTGAGCATTGGCCGGGGCTACATGAACCAGGCGCCCTGGTATTCGATCTTTCCGGGGCTGGCGATCATGCTGCTCGTGCTGGGCGTCTACCTCTTGGGCGACGGTCTGCGCGATGTGCTGGACCCGCGACGGCAGAAGGTTATCTAGCGCGATGCTTCACGCTAGATGATCTATACGCGACGTTTCATGAACCTGTTTCACTAAAGGAGTACAATCGCTGTGCCATCTACGATGAACCATTGGGAGCGCATTGAAGCGGCGCTCAAGGGCCAAGATGTGGATCGCGTGCCGGTCAGCCTCTGGCGTCACTGGCCGGGCGACGATGAGACCGCCCAAGGGCTTGCCAACGCCATGCTGCGCTGGCAGCAGACCTATGACTTCGACCTGATCAAGTTCATGCCCACGGGCATGTATGGCGTCCATGACTGGGGCACCGAGACCATCTACAACCCTGGTTTCCGCGGCAACCGCATCGCCGTCAAGCCAGGCGTGACCGACGCGGCGCAGTGGCCCAAGCTCGCCCGGCTCGACCCGCGCCAGGGCGCTTACGGCCAAGAGGTGGAGGCCATCCGCCTGGCCGCCGCCGAACTGAAAGACAGCGTGCCCATCCTCCAGACCATCTTCAGCCCGCTGACCACCGCGGTCAAGTTGGCGGGTGAGCGCGCCTATGCCGACCTGCGGGCGCGGCCGGAGCTGCTCAAGGCGGGGCTGGAGATCATCACCGATGTCACGATTCGCTTTACGCAAGCCTGTCTGGAGGCCGGCGCGCACGGCGTCTTCTTCGCCACCCAAAACGCCACCTACCGCCTGTTGAGCGAAGCCGAGTACCGCGAGTTCGGCCTCCATTACGACCTCCAGGTGCTCAACGCCATCCGCGGCCAGACCCGCCTCAACATGCTCCACGTACACGGCGAAGACATCATGTTTGACCTGGCCGCGACCTATCCGGTGGAGATGATCAACTGGCATGACCGCATCACCTGGCCGGCGCTCAAGGAGGCCCAAAGCCGCTTCAACGGCGCGCTGGTGGGCGGCATTGACGACCGGGTG
This sequence comes from Caldilineaceae bacterium, assembly GCA_035574055.1. Taxonomy (GTDB): domain Bacteria; phylum Chloroflexota; class Anaerolineae; order Caldilineales; family Caldilineaceae; genus QEUY01. Next base: position 1,625 of record DATLZJ010000086.1, on the reverse strand, counting down.
ACCATTGTTGAGGGGCCAATTGAGAAGATTCGCTGGCAGGCGCGCGATGCCATCGAGCAGACCGGCGGTCGCCGCCTGATCGTGGGGCCGGGCTGCGTCATTCCCACCAACACGCCCGATGCCCATGTGCGGGCGGTGATCGAAACCGTGCGCGAGATGGCCGCAGTCAAGTAGCAGGACTGAATGATGCTCTACCCCCTCACCGAGCGACAGGCGCGCTTTATGGGCCTGGCCCAAGAACTGGCCGCCGTCTTCAGCCGTCGCGCCGGCCAGCATGATCGCGCCGGCTCCTTCCCCTTTGAGAACTTCGACGACATCCGCGCCAGCGGCTTGCCGGCCCTCGTCGTGCCGGAGGAATATGGCGGGTGGGGCGCGAATTTGCTGGAAACGACGCTGACCCTGGAGACGCTGGCCGTGGGCGACGGCAGCACCGCGCTTAGCCTGGCCATGCACATGCAGACCCTAGGCGGCGCGGTCGAGGCGCGTACCTGGCCCGAACCCCTCCTGGCCCAGCTCTGCCGTGACGCGGTGGAGCGGGGCGCGCTCGTCAACGCGCTGGCGACCGAGCCGGAATTGGGCAGCCCCAGCCGCGGCGGCCGTCCCAAGACCGTTGCCCGGCCTGTTCCCGCGCAAGATGGCCGTCCTCGCGGCTGGACTCTCAATGGCCGCAAGACCTTTGCCAGCCTCAGCCCCGTGCTCGACTATCTGGTGATCTTTGCGGCCATTGAGGATGGCAGCGAGGCCGGCGACGAGAACGGCGAGCTATCGCTCGACCTGGGCAATGGCAACTTTGTCGTAACGCCGGGCGAGGGGGTAGAGATCATCGAGACCTGGGACGCGCTGGGGATGCGCGCCACCGGCAGCCATGATGTGCTGCTGACCAATGTCTTTGTGCCCGGCTCCCACTTCATTCCCTCGGCGGCTAAAGGCGGCGAGAAGGGCGGCGGCCCGCGCATCAACGCTTGGTTCCCGCTGACGGTCAGCGCTGTCTATGTCGGTGTGGCCGTGGCCGCGCTCCAGACCGCAGCCCGCTTTGCCCAGGAGCGCGTCCCAACAGCCTTGGGCAAGCCCATCGCCGAGCTGGAGAGCATCCAGCGGCGCTTGGGCCAGGCCGAGCTGCTGATCCACCAGGCCCGCACCCATCTCTTCCATACCGCTGACCTGTGGGATCGCTACCCAACGCGCCGGGGCGACCTGGCCGAGTCCATTATCGTCGCCAAGCTCACGGCGACCAACAATGCCGTCGCTGCGGTGGACCACTGCATGCGCGTGGCGGGTGGGGCCAGCATGAGCCGGGCGCTTCCTCTGGAGCGTTACTACCGTGACGTGCGCGGCGGGTTAAGCCATCCCATGAACGACGACCAGGCGCTGGTGCTGCTGGGCCAGCAGGCCCTGGCGCGCAGCCCCTTGAGCAGCGAGTAGAAATGCGAGTAGGAATATCGCCATGAGCGCCGCCTCTGCGCCGCCCTCGACGCCGCACGCCTCATCTACGCCCTCGTCCACGCCGGGGCCTGCCGCGGGGCCGCCCTCTCCCAACTGGCATTGGGCCTCGGCCTTGGCGGGCGCGCTGGCCGCGGCCATTCTCCTTGGCGGCGCTGTGCTTCTTTGGAGCGGCCCGACCCGCC
>DATLZJ010000085.1:0-4627 GCA_035574055.1 Caldilineaceae bacterium | reverse complement strand
GCCTATATTGGTCAGGCCATCGCGCTCATCCAGGTCGAAGAACTGAATTTCACCGGAGGGCGAAATGACTTCCAGTTGATCGCGTAATGCCATTGCTGCTTCCTAGCCATCCACCGTGCGCAGCGGGCCGGTCTCGTGCTTCTAAGGCCGGACCCTGGTCCTAGAATCCAAGCTAAAACAGACCGGCCGCCAGCAACCCGATCACGGCTGCCGCCGCCACCAACAACGCAAAGAGAACCGCCACCCACAGATAACGCCGCCACCAGCCGATGCCTTCCAGGCGAATGCTACCCTCCTCGATGACCGGCTGGGCCTGCTCCTGGCCCAAGGCGCGCGAGATGAGCCGGAAGGGAAAATGCTGAGAGCGGGTGAGCCGCTGGCTGCAACCGACCAGCACCTCAATGGTGGCCGTCTCGCCGGGCTTGAGCGGCGGCAAGTAGACCCATTGCCGGCTACCGGCGGCCATCCCCGCCCCGGTGGTAGCCGCAACGCCGGCGGCAGGCGCGCCGTTCGGCTTCGCCCCACTCGCCAAGGGCGCCCGCGTGGACGCCGCAGCAGTCAGGTCATACAGCTTATTCACCGAGCGACCCGCCCCTGCCGCGGCGGCACCCGCTGCGCCGGCCATGGTCGTGGTCGCCGCTCGCCCGGTCGAGTAAAGCGCCTCGCGCGTGGCCTCCGAGGTCGCCGCGCGGCCCATCTGTGTGGCGGTCTCGGTCGTATTCTGGACCAGGGTAGAGCCTAACTCTGTTTGGTTGAGCCGGTCGAACTGGCGCCGCACATGTTGCACCCGCCGCGCCAGCATCTGCCCCCTCCGAATCTGCGTCACGACACTGCGCACGGGGCGGGCCAAGTTCGCGGGCAGGAAATAAGAGATGGTTATGAGAATGTCAGCAATGATCCGTCCCACCGCGCTGGCCTCGTCCAGGCGGTCCATCATGCTGCCCGCGTTCTCCAGGTTCATCCCTCCCGCGCCTTGGGGGAGGCTCATCCCGCTGGGCATCCCCGGCAGCGAAGGCATCCCAGGTCGCCGAGCCGGGCCGGTCGCAGCGACGCCTGCGCCTGCCGTCATGGCTTCCGGCTCCCGGTCAAAGCGTGCGACCGGCGGCATTCCTAGGACAACCCCATTATAGGTAAAGCGGAAGGTGAGCGCCCCCGCAGGGTCATCGCCGCGCAAGAGGTAGCCGGTCGCGACATTGCCCAGGTTGGTCAGCGCCAGCCGCATCGGCGTGAGCCTCTGCTGCTGGCCAGTCCGGCTCAAGACTCGCGCTAACCCCAGCAAGACAGCCATCACCGCCAGCAACACCAAGCCCACTCCCAGATAGCCGGCCCACAAGCCCCAGTTGACGGCCTGCACTCGCTCGACCGTGAAGGGCGCCGGTTGGGGCGTAGCCGTCGGCTCCGGCAGGGGCAGCGCCGTCAGCGCCATCTCTAGCTCGGCGCGCGCTTCATGGCCTTCCACATCCGTCGCGACGACGGTGATGCGGTGCGCGCCGGCCGCCAGCTCGCTGCTGTCAAAGCGCACCGCAAAGGGTGCGCGGTCGTCCGCCCCAACCAGCACCCGGTCTACGTAGACCTCGACCCGCGCCGGCTCGGCCACGGCATCCACCTCGGCCTCCACCGTCACCTCGTCGCCGACAAATATCTCGCCGTCGCTGTTGCGGGGCGCCAAACGGGCGCTCAAGCGGATCGGCGCCTCCACCGTCACCTGGACAGTTGTACTGCCCTCGTTGCCCGCGGCGTCCACGGCGGTGACTTCAATGGTGTAGCTTCCCGGCTCTACCGTCTCACTGGGCCATAGTACGCTATAGCTGGGGTTTGGCGTTTCCGCCAGCACCTCGCCGTTGAGCCGGTAGACCATCGCGACAATGGGCGACGAGCTTTGGACTTGTGCGGTCAGGTCAACCGAGCCGCGCACGGTCGCCCCTTCCACCAGGGTCGGAATTGTGACGGTGACCGGGGCGGATTGGGCGATGAAGCTGCCTGTCGCCTCAGCCTCTAGCCCGGCGCCGACCAGCGCCACGGTCAGGGTATGGGCAGCGTCGTCGGCAGGCAGCGTAGAACGGTAGTCCAGCCGGTAGCCCTGCTGCAAGTAGCGGATGAGCTGTTGGAGCGGGGCGCGCAGCTCGGCCGCGGTATTGACGGTGATAGAGTTGCCGCCGGTGAGCTGGGCTAGCCCGGCCAAGGCCGCAGCCTCCGCGAAATCAGCGCCAATGCCCAGGATATGGATCGGCGATGGCTGCTCACTCAGCGTCGCGACCACCTGCTCCAGGGCCGGCGCGCCCATGTTGTCACGCCCATCCGTGAGCGCGACCACCGCCCGCCGTCCCTCCGGCAGGCTTTGGGCCAACGTGGCGGCATCCAATAGCGCCTGGTGCAGCGCATTGTCGGCCCCTGCGCCGCTCGGCGGCACAGCCTCCACCATCGCCAGCGCGGTGCGCAGGGCATTGGCGTCGCTGGTCGGCGGCTGGATCAGCGTCACGCCGCCGGCAAAGGTATAGATCGCCGTCCGGTCTTGCGGGCGCATCCCATTGAGCAGTTCATTCACCGCATTGCGCAGCTCAGTCCACTCCGCCGCCGGCGCGCTCCGATCCAGCACCAGAACCAGGTTGAGGGGCTGAGAGGCGTCTACCTGAGCCGTCACCTGCTCGGCAGGCACAGCCTGGTTGTCTTCACGCACGCTGAAATTGGCGGCTCCTAGCCCGACCAGCGGCAGCCCATTCGCGCCAAAGACATCCACAAAGGCCGAGACTTGCGGAAACGCGCGGCTCTCGACGGCCACCATATCCAGGCGGGGCATACCGGCCACGACCAACAGCCGTACCGATGTCTCGCCTTCATTACCCGCCGCGTCCACCGCCGTCGCGGCTAGCTCATACTCGCCGGGCGTCACCGACGACGTATCCCACGCCACCGGCGTGTTGGCGTCCGGCGCGGCGCCCACCACCCGGCTGCCCACCCGGTATTCAATGCCGGCCAGGGGCGCGGGTGAGGCGACCGTCGCCGTCAGATTCACCACCCCGGCCACCGGCTGGCCGTCGGCCAACCCCGGCAGCGTCACCACCACCTCACCGCTGCGCGCGGTGAACTGCGCCTGGGCCTGGACAGGCCCATCCGGCGTCTGTACCTGAACCAGCGCGGTGTGAAGCTGCCCGTCAGCCGCCAGACCCGAACGGAACTCCAGCCGGTAGCCCTGGCGCAGTTGCTCGACCAACGTCGCCAGCGCGGGCTGCACATCGGCGGCAGCCGTGACGGCAAAGGCTTGGCCGCCGCTGGCGGTCGCGAGGGCGACGAACTCCTGCGCCGTCTGGACGCGAGGGCCAAAGCCCAGCAGGTAGACCGGCGTCCCCCGCCCGCCGATCTGCCCCGCAGCCTGCTCGGCGGTCAGCTCCGAGATATTGTCAGGGGCATCGGCGACCACCACCACGGCCCGGCGCGCGGTCTCCACGCCGGCCGCCAACTCGACGGCCTGGACCACAGCCGGATTGAGCGCGCTGAACTCGCCGCCCGCCGCCACCCCGTTGATGGCAGCAACGGCGGCTTGCTTATCAGCAGTGAAAGGTAGGATCGTCTCAACCGTATCGGCAAAGGCGAGCACTGCAATCTGGTCTTCCGGTCGCAGCCCACCGGCCACCGCCGCCGCAGCCGCGCGCACCTGTTCCCAGTTGGCAGCCTCGGTGCTGCGGTCCAGCGCGAGGACCAGCGAGAGTGGCCGGCTCTGGTCGGGTGTCGCCGATTGTACCTGGGCAAGCCGGCCATCCTCCTGCACCCCAAAGGCAGCAGCATCCAGCCCGACCACCGGCAGCCCGTTCGCCCCGATCACATCTACCCAGAGCGCCACGGTTGGAAATCGCGTATCCTCCACGGCGGTCACCACGGCGCGCGGCGCTGCTTGGGCCAGGACAGCCGCCGGAGCCAAGCAGAGGGATAGAAGAAGCCACAACGCTATAGGCCGGTGCAGTCTACCGGCTCTTGGGTAACGGGCGACTGACCGGCGAGGCGGCCCCCATGTAGATGGCCGTGAGGAACGCCAGAAAAAGTTCATCATGGTGCGTGCATCACGATCTATGCTGACGCCGCGCTCGCGGCAGGGGTAGTGAATTGCATCCTCATCCACCCTTATCCCAGCCGGTAATCAGGGACATCCACCATCACCACCCGCATTTTGTGACGGTAGAAGGGCGCGACCTGAAGCTCCTGTGAGATGCTGGCGCGCTCGCCAGGATAGGCGTCGGGCGCGGTCACATGAAAGGTGATGCGGTGCGCGCCTGCCGGCGGATAGGGCCGCTTGGTGTGGATCAAGCGGAAGGGGACTTCCTTCTCGGCATTGGGAAAGAGGACGGGGCCGGGTCCGATCTCGTATCCCTCTGGCTCCAGCCCTTCCAGCTCGATCTTGAACTGCACCGCCGCCTTATTGCCCACGTGGTGGATGCGCAGCGCGCCCTCCAGCGGGCGGTCCAGCCCCAACGTCGTGCTTGCCATCTCCAGGCTCAATTTCATCACACCGGAATAGACTTCGCCGCCGTGAAAGATGAGCGTAAAGTCGCCCATCTTCATCAGGTCGCCGCTGGCGATCTCTGCCGACGAGCGCGGGGCGACCACCGAGCCGGCTCCCGGCGGGACTGCCGGC
>DATLZJ010000084.1:0-6520 GCA_035574055.1 Caldilineaceae bacterium | reverse complement strand
GCCCCGCCGCAACTCTAGACCGGCCAGCAGCAGGGTCAGTCCTGCCGTTGCCAGCTTCCAGCCCGGCAGGGTTAGTTCAGCCGGACTGCGAAAGAGGGCGTAGCAGACCATCGGCGTCAGTCCGATGTTGGAGATGATCGTCAATGCCTGGCGTTGGACCGGCAGCAGATCCCCCAGGCGCGGGAAGAGCGCAACCAGCAGGAGATAGGCCGGAATGTAAAGCGCAAAAGCCACGCCCAACGGAATCTCCACGACCGGCGGTAACTCCACCAATGCAGCCGCGGCTAGCCCAAGCGCGAGGAGACTACAGACGAGAAGGTCGGTATGATCGGCGGCCAGGCGCGCCAAAGCTCGGAGGTCGGGCAGCGCAAAGGACGACGGGAAGCGTTGCACTGCCGCAGATATCACAAATTTCTCTCTTGGCAAGCGATCGGCCATTTGTCTTTCTCCAGTTCGCTCACCCGCTTGCCGGCTACCATCAGAGCTTGACGATTCTGGATGCAGTCTTTGCGGCGTCGCCGTCGGGAGCAGCAGCGGCAATGCCGTGGGTAGCGTTGCGGGTGTCAATAATCAGTTGGCTGTGGGCGACGATCCACGGCCAGTTGTGAATCGAGTGGGCCGTGGCAATCACCACACAGTCCATCTCTCGCAGCAGCTCTTCATTTAGCTCGCTGCTCTCCAGGCTCAACTCATCCCCATCCAGCCGGGGCACATAGGGGTCGTGGTAGCAGACTTGTACCCCCTTCTGGCGCAACAGGTGGATCAGGTCCAGCGCCGGTGATTCGCGTATATCGCCAACGTCGGCCTTATAAGCGACGCCCATCACCAAGATACGCGCGCCATTCAGCGCCTTCCTGCGCAGATTGAGGGCATTGATGATCTTGCCCAAGACATACTCCGGCATGGCATAGTTGATCTCGGCGGCGAGCTGGATAAAGCGGGCGTTGTAGTTCAGGGTCTTGAGCTTCCAGGCGAGATAGTGCGGGTCCACCGGGATGCAATGGCCGCCCAGACCGGGGCCGGGATAGAAGGACATAAAGCCAAAGGGCTTGGTCTTGGCCGCTTCGATCACCTCCCATACATCAATGCCCAGGCGGTCGCACATGATGGCAACCTCGTTGACGAGGGCGATGTTGACGGCGCGGAAGGTGTTTTCCAGCAGCTTGACCATCTCGGCGACGCTGGGCGAGGAGACGGGCGCCACCGTCTCGATGGCGCAGCCGTAGAGGGCGCTGGCCACCTGTGTGCAGGCCGCGGTCACGCCGCCGATGACCTTGGGCGTATTGCGGACAGTCCAGTCCTGGCGACCGGGGTCAATGCGCTCCGGGGAAAAGGCCAGGAAGAAGTCTTCACCCACTGTCAGGCGCTGCCCCGTCGCCTCCTGCAAGCGCGGGAGAACCAACTCAAGGGTAGTGCCGGGGTAGGTGGTGCTCTCCAGCACAATCAACATCCCCCGGTGTAGCCGTTGGGCAATTGCTTCAACCGCAGCGGCCACCAAGGAGAGGTCCGGGTCTTTGGTCTTGCCCAGCGGCGTCGGCACACAGATGATGGCTGCGTCGGCCTCGCGTAGGGAGTCGTAGTCGGTTGTGGCTCGAAAGGCGCCGGGGGCGGGCGGTTCGGTCGCAAGGGCGACGGGCGCGCCGGCTTGGCTGGTCGCCGAGACCGGGGCGGCTGTCGGGGTCGCCGCCAACCGGCGAATCGTCTCTGAAGCGACATCAGGGATATGGGATGTGCCCTGGTTGAGCATATCCACCCGGCTCTGCTGAATATCTACGCCGATGACACGAAACCCGGCCTCGGCAAAGGCTACGGCGAGCGGCAGCCCCACATAGCCCAATCCGATCACGGCGACTGTCGCCTGGCGATTGTTGAACTTGTCGAGAAGCAACTTGGACTGCATCGGTCCTCCTGATTGAATCAAATCGGATGGCGACCGGCCCTTATGGGGCCGTCAGCCTCTTTCCGCTCAAATGTCACGTCGAACCGGCCAGCTCGCCCGTAGGCGGCTGATCTGCGCGCGGACTGCCGTGGGAAAGGCGACCCAGGTGATGAGCAGCGCCGTGACGCTGCTCGCCAGCAGCCGGGCCGCGCCTGCGCCGGTCAGCCCCCAGACCGGCAGCAGCGCCACAGTCAGGCCAATGTTCAGCGCGCTGCTCAGGACGGTCACCGTCACTAGCGGCTTGATGCGGCTGCTGCCTTTGAGCACACTGCTAGCGATGCGATACATGGTCAAAGGAATACTGGAAATTGCCAGCAGCGCGAGCACCGGCCCGGCTGCCTCACCATACTCCTTGCCCAGCAGCGATAGCAGGGGCCGGCCAAAGAACACAATCCCTAAGATGGAAGGGATGAGAAGCAGGGCGGCAAAGCGCAAGGACTGGATCACGTTGCGCCGGGTGGCTTTGCCGTCGCGGCTGTTTTCCACAAAGAGGGCCAGGCCGAGCGCCCGGCCCGCAATGTTCAAGGTGCCGGCAATGGCCCAGGCCATGAAGAAGTGGGCGCTGGAGGCGGCGCCCAGCGAGCTGAGCACAATCAATGGGATGATGGTGTCGGGCAAGAGCGAGATCCGGTCGGCAAGGTAGTTGCCTAGTGAATAACCGGCCAGGGGGCGCCAAATCCCGGGGCTGAGCACCAGCTTGGGCCGGTAGCCGGGCCGGATGGCGCGCTGGTAGTAGGCATTGAAGACCACCAGCCCCAGCAACGACGCCAGCACAATCGCCCCAAAGATCACGCTCCAGTCGACCAGGAGCAGGCTCAGGAAGAGGAGGGGAAACTTGGCAATATTGACCAGCAGCCCGCTGTAGAAGGTCAGCTTGCTGGCCCGTTCGGCTACGAAGAGTACTTCCTGAACCTTGCTCAGGCCGATCACCACAGTGCCCAGCAGAAAAAGCAACATATAGAAGCCTGAGCCGCGCAGGATGAGCAGGTCGGGCGCCCAATATGGCATCCCGAGGAGGAAGCCGCCGGCCAGCAGCAACCCAACCAGCATCGGTACGCTGTAACAGGCATTGATGAGCCGGTTCGGATCGGGCACGCGCGGAAAGAAGTAGACCAGGCTGGTCGGTAGCCCTAAGGTGGCGACTGAGCCAAGCAGCATGGCCATAGAAAAGACGGCAGTAGCGATGCCGACTTCTTCGGCGGGGTAGAGCCGGGCGGCGACCGCCCAAAAGAAGAAGCCGAAAAATGAGACGGCAAATTGCAGCGCGATCAAATAGGACGCGCTGTTCAGCAGGGGGAGGCGCAGCTCTCGGCTGGTGCGTGCGATTGAATTGCGGACGAAGGCAGTGACCATGGCGCGGCTACTCTCCCTCCATCCGGAAGAGCCAGGCAAGGCCACGGAGGGGCGGCTTTTCGGCTGCTTTGTCATCGTTGTGTTTAGCCTCTTTATCCTTGTTGCCGGTCCGGTTGGCTACATTTTCCTGCGGCGCACGCCGGTACCAGATATGCTCTCCAGCGTCATAGATGCGGTGGTAGCGCAGCCCCTGCTGCACGAGCACATCATCCAGTGTCGGCCAGTGGCGTATATCGAGCGCTGCGGCGATAGTCGGACTTGCCAACACATAATCAAAATCCAAGAACGTAGGCTGTGGCTCACGATACTCGAGGGTCGCCAGCGTAAGAGAGGGTAACGTCACCCGTAAGTAGTGAAACTGGGGTTGATCAACCAGCACCTTGATTTCCTGTTCGCCAAACTGGACTTGCTCCTCTAGCTGGGGCACCAAAAAGCGAACGGCATTGATACTCTCGATGGTGTTGTATTGGGTATGGCGCATCTGCATGCGGAGCAGGTTCACCGGATAGATAGCGACCGCCAGAAAGAAGATGACCAGCGCGGGGGTGCGTAACCACCGGTGCTGCAGCAGGGCGGGTAATCCACGCACTGGTAAGATAGACATAATATTGAGGGCGCGCGGGCCAAGTATGGGAAGGAAATTGCCGACGATGTAATGGCCGCCGCCTGTGACAAACACTGCGAGAAAAATCGCCCAGTCAAAAATGATGAATCGGCGCCGCCATATCAGCACAATAAAGGCAGCGCTAATGAGCAGCAGGTTTAGCCCCAAATCAAGCCAAGCTAGCTGCTTGGTCACCACATCTAAGGGATCGGAAGGAGGCACGACGGCCATGGAAACATAGCGAGATACGGTATTGCCCGAGAGTTGCTCGGTCAGGATCGAGGTGTAATAGTCCTGTAATGTCAGGATGATGCGATGGATGAGCCGGGATGAATGCAATGTCATGACAAGGTACTGGATGGTCGCCAGCACCAGAAAAAGCCCGAGCCAGCGCAACGGCCGCCCGAAGCGCAGCGCGCGCCATGCCTCGCGGCGGCTCACCCCTTGCCTGACTTGCTGGAGCCAGCGGTTGCCTAGCCCAGTCCACTCCATGAGCATAATCAGCGGCACTACCGTGAGCACCCAGACCGGCACAAAGCCGTGGCCGAAGGCGACAACGGTGAAGAGTAGAACCACCAGTATCTGGTAGGGCAGGCGTTCATGGGGCAGCAGGCTGAAGATGACAAAGACAAGGGCTAGCGCCACATTGTAGGCGCTCACCTGCCAGTCCCAGAACCAGAAGAGCACCGAGATCCAAAGGTACAGGCCGAGCAGGTCTGCCGGGTCACGCGCCGGTTCCCGGCTAAACAGGAGAAAGCCCGCCAGACCAAAGAGAACAATCTGGACTGCCCAAAAGAACCAATAGGCAATGGTAGGGTCACATTCACAGTAGAGTTGGATCAGCCGCCCCCACATGGTCAGCACCGGCCATTGAGAGTACATCTGGTCGCCGTAGCGCATGAGCCGGGCGCCATTCAAAAGGTCTAGTAACCCCACGAAAGTCTCCGTATCACTGCCGGTCTGGACATAGAGCAGCTTGGGCGTCGTGAAGAGAAAGATGAAGATAATGCAGCAGAACGCGCGCACACTCGGCGAAGCGCCCAGCCCCACGATAAAGACTAATGGGAAGGCCAGGAACAGACCGATCCAGAACAGCAGGCTGATTTGCTCCAGATTTCTGCCGGAGGCAGATGTTAGGCTGACCGGAAAACTCTCGGCCCAGCCGATCACCAGCAAGGTGATGGCAAGGGTGAGGCCGATGGCGGCGAACCGCCCACTTTTTGTCATAACGGTGTTGTGTTCAACAAATAACGATGCAAGAAGTCCGATAGCGTGGCAGCGCGCATCCGCCACGTATTGCAGGCGCCGGCGTCCAGGGCCTGTTGGCGCAGGCGGGCGCGGGTCGCCTCGTCGGCGTCCATCAAGCGGCGAATGGCCTCGGCCAGCGCCTCGACATCGCGTTCACGTGTCAGCAGCACGGCGGGTGAAATGTTGCGGTGGGCGTGGATATCCGATGCCAGCACCGGCTTGCCCATCCGCAGGTATTCATAGACCTTCATGGGAGAGCTATAGTTCCACCAGGGGTTGTCAGGCAGCGGGTCCAGCCCAGCATCGGCGGCGGCCACATATTCGGCGATCTCCTCATGGGGAACCGGGCCAAGAAAGAGGACATAGTCGCCGATGCCCAGCTCTGCCGCCAGCGCCTCCAGTTGGCTCTGGTGGGGGGTGCGCTTGCCGATAAAGACGACCTTGGCACGAGTTTCCCCCTGGGCGACCAGCCGGGCCAACGCCTGGAGCACCAGCCCCAAGCCGCGGTGGGGAGTCAGCGAGCCGTGGTACATCAACACAAAGCTCTCTTCCAGCCCATATTGGCGGCGCACCCGTTCCCCGGAGATCGCAGGGTCAAAGACGCGCTCGTCCACGCCGGAAGGCCAGATCACGGTCGGCACATCATAGCGCCCCTGATAGCGCCCGTAGACCATCTCCAGCGTGCCGTGGGTGATGACGCTCAGAGCGTCCAACTCACGCGCCCGCACCGCAGCGGCGAAGGCGCGGTCCATCAGCCACCCTTGAACTCCTTTGACCTCCACCGGGATTGAGCGCACGTCAACCACCAGCCGGGTCGTGGGGTGCAGCCGCTTGTATAGCCTGGCGGCGAAGATCAGCCCTGGATTGCAGAGCAGCACATCACAGCGGTGGGCGCGCAGGTACCGGAAGGCCAGCAGGTTCACCCAGAGCGATGAGATCACCGGCAGTTGGCGCATGGGCAGCACGACGAGCTTGATGCCCTGCTCCATGCGTTCCTCTGCCTCTCGGCCAAGCTGCACCAGGGTAGTGTCGAAGCCGAGCTCCGGCAGGTAGTAGGCGATCCGGTAGCTGGTCTGGCCGTAGTCGTGGAGGATGGCCCCGCGCAGGTAGATGAGCGCGTGACGATGGGGGCCGGTCCCATTGCTGCGGCCATCGCCGTTACGGTTGGGGGCGACGGTTGTCAGGCCGTGGCGGTCCTGGCGGCCAAAGAGGTCGGCGGTTGGCGCTGGCGCTGGCCTGTCGCCCTCGGCGACGGCGAGAGCTGCCTCGTGAATGGTCATCGGCTGGCCGCCAGCGGCAGCGTGGCCCGAGCACGCACGAGGCGCCGGGTCGCGCACGTAGGCGTCCAGCGGGAACCAGGCGAAGAGCGCGTGGCT
>DATLZJ010000083.1:0-3156 GCA_035574055.1 Caldilineaceae bacterium | reverse complement strand
CTGAGCAGCTCCTGCGGCTGATGACCTATGAGGAATTTCTAGAGTGGGGCCTACAAGAGGGAATCCGCGCCGAATGGGTTGATGGAAAGGTCTTTCTCATGAGTCCTAACTCGCCACGCCACCAACGGCTCATGAAATTCCTGCTGTTTCTGCTCGACCCTTATGTGCAGACCAATGATCTCGGCGAGGTATTCTTGGCGCCTCTCCAAATGCGGCTCAACGTACCACCCCGGGGACGAGAGCCAGATCTTCTCTTTGTTGCAAAGGAACACCTAGACCGGGTGCGAGCTACCCACCTAGACGGGCCAGCCGATCTCGCTGTGGAGATCGTCTCGCCGGAAAGCAGCGGCCGGGACCGGGAGACGAAGCTGCGTGAGTATGAGATCGCCGGTGTGCCCGAATATTGGATCATAGACCCAGAGCGCGAAGAGGCGCTCTTCTATCAGCACCTTGAGGGACGCTACCAACTCGTGCTGGGTGGGCGCAACGGGCGCTATCTTTCGGCCATCCTCCCTGGCTTCTGGCTCGAGGTCGAATGGCTCTGGCAAGAGCCGCTGCCGCGGATAGATGCAATCCGGCAGCAGAGCCGGGCCTAGACAAGCCCTAGCTCTTGGGCAACCTTCCACACGCGATTGCCGACCATCAGCAGCGGGCGCCGGGCACATAGCTGCACCAGAGCACCCCCAACACCGGCACAAAGCCCTGCTCGACCGCCATCGCCACCATGGTCTCGGCCTTGTCAAAGTACGCGGGGTTGTAGGCGCTGAAGTCCCACTGCCCATTGGCGCCGCTCAGGAACGGCGGAATATTCTCCGCGGCCACGCTCATATCGTAGGTCACGGGCAAGATGCTGATCTGGAGCGCGGTAAAGCCCTGTTGCTTGCGATAGGCCAGATAGCGGGGCCAGTCGGCGAGGGGCAGGCTATAGAGGCCGGCTCCTCGATGGTCACTACGATTGCCGCTGCCGGCCAGTTGCGCTAGAATGGCAGCAGGGCCATGACAATGACCGCTGACCTCGGCGCCACTTGCTATAAACTTGACGGCGCGCCCCATCCCGGCGGGGCCAACGACTCCGCCGCGAGCCGGCAGCGCATGGAGGGCAGCCTGCCTGGCGCGCCGGCCTATGGCCTGGTGGTGAAGGAGAGCGATCTGGTAGTCAGCACCCACAGCCGCGCTTTCTGCATGTTGGACGGTCTCACGCCGCTGCGCGAACTGACCACAGGCCGGACGCCTCAGGACCTCCACGAGGATATGGCCGCGTTCCACAAGCGGGTTCTACAAACTCAGCCCATGCCGGTGGGATGACCTATGATCCGCCGGAGTGTCTCCTTTCAACGTGGAGGGACGCCATGACGCCGGCTACTCGGCTTCGTCGTTCCTATTTGCAGGCAGTGGTCTGGCTCGTCCAGAAGGCCAAGTCGGCGTCGGTACGCTTGACTCGGTACACCGGCAAGAGCCGGGTAGCGATCCACCCCAAGCATCTGGTGGAGGTGGAGGGAAACTACGACTGGTATCTCGCCGCCTTGCAGCCGGGCATGCGCCTGCTGGATGTGGGCTGTGGCAATGGTATGCAAAGCCTGCGCGCCGTGCGCCAGCGGGGCGTGACAGCAGTGGGGGTGGAGGGCAATATAGCCAACCTGGCCGCCGCTGTGCGCTTGGCATCCGACCTGCCGCCGGCAGCCGTCTCCTTTCTGCAAGCCGATCTAGAGGCGGCCCTGCCGGTGAGCGACGCCTCCTTTGATGCAGTGCTGCTGCTAGATGTGATCGAGCACATTGTGCGCCGCCAGCCGCTGCTGCGGGAGATTCACCGTGTTCTGTGTCCGGGCGGCCTGCTGCTGGTATCAGCCCCCAACCGACAGACACGTTGGAAGCGCGCGCTGGCTAATGCCGGCCTCTTTGCCTACGCCGACCCCGACCACAAGGTCGAATATACACTTGACGAGCTGTATGCCGAGCTGCGCCAGGGGGGCTTTGAGGTGCAGGGCGCGCCTCTTCTGATCGTCTATGATACACCTTGGACAGGGTTGATTGACCTGACCGCGGCGCTGTCGCTGGACCTCTACCGCTATCTCTCGACCTGGAAGGCTCGCCTAGCCCAACGCTATCCGGGTGAGACAACCGGCTGGCGGCTTGTCTGTCGCCGCATATAGCCGAGTTGAAGGAGCGCAGGCCGGACAGCACCGTAACCGTGTGAACCATAGAAAGATTGGCTATCAACGCTTATTCATCGTCTCAACATGAATCGCCAGCCTGCCAACCGCAACTTTGTCTATGTCACCCTCGCCGATTTTATCCTGCGCGCCGGCTACCAAATGGGCAAGACGCCGCTCTTGCCCATCTTTGCCGCCAGCTTGGGCGCAAGCGATGCCCTGCTCGGCTTCATCGTGTCGGTCTCGACGCTGACCGGCATGGCGCTCAAACCCCTGATCGGCGTGCTTTCCGACCGCTGGGGCCGCCGCTGGTGGCTGATTGCCGGTACACTTTGGTTCGCCGCCATGCCCTTTCTCTATCACTTTGTGCAATCGCCGGGGCAACTGGTCGGGCTGCGGATCGTGCATGGGCTGGCGACGGCCATCTATGGACCGGTGACGCTGGCCTACATCGCCGAAGTCAGCGGCAAGCGCAAGGCCGAGCGGCTTGGCTGGTTTGACATGGCGCGCAGCGGCGGCTATATCGTCGGCCCGGCGGCGGCGGGCTGGATGCTGCTCTGGCTGGCGCCGGCCCAGGTCTTTACGGCGATCGGTCTGCTCAGTCTGGTCGCCTTGGCGCCGGTGCTGGCGTTGAGCGAGCCGGCCCCGGTGAATACACGCCGCTCCCTACCCGTTCATCGCCAGATCGCCCTCGCGCTCAAGGCCGGCAGCCGGACGCCCGCGGTCTGGCTCTCCGGCGGGTTGGAGGCGACGGTTTACCTCGCGCTCTATGCATTGAAGGCCTTCCTGCCCATCTACGCGCTGGCGGCGGGCGTCAATGTGGCCGTGGTCGGCCTTTTCTTCTCCCTCCAGGAGGGGACGGCGCTGGCGCTCAAGCCGCTGGGCGGCAGGATGGGGGACCGGCTGGGCTACCTGGCGGCCATTGCACTGGGGATGGGGGTGAGCGGCGCCGCGCTCTGGCTGCTGCCTGGGGCCGAGGGTAATCTGGCGTTGTTGGCGCTGGCGG
>DATLZJ010000082.1:0-7998 GCA_035574055.1 Caldilineaceae bacterium | reverse complement strand
ATAAGGCAATCCTGGGCCGGCTAGCGGTTCTGTTCCTGGCGCTGTTGTTGCTGGGGGGGGGCGCGCTGCCCGCCAGCCAGGTGCGCGTGCGCGCTTTTGCGATGGCGGTAGCCGGTTCGGGCTTCAACCTACTGGCCTGGGAAGCGCACGCGCTATGGGACAAGGCCATTGCGCTGGTCGAGCAGCCGGCGGCGGGGCTGGGGCCGGAGGAGCGCGCGGCGCTGGTGAAGGGCTATCTTGCCCGTGCGGTGCGCATCGGCGAGCTGGAGCAGCAACTTGCGCGTCTGGCGAGCCAGGGCGTCCCGCTGGACGCCAGCGAGACCCAGACGATCCTGGCCGAGCTGGAGACGCTACGCGCCCGCCAAGCCGAGGAGCGCCCCGCCGTAGAGCAGGTGATCCAGGACCAGGTAGGGTGGGTGCTGGTGGAGCAGGGCTTTGGCGCCGGCCCCTATCCCGCGCCGCCGGTCCAGTTCACCTTCACCGAGCCGCCTAAGAAGCTGGTGGTCAGCCCACGGGACCGCATTGACATCATCTATAGCCGTATGCTCGCCGCCGAAATCAGCCTGGCCCAGATCGAGTCGGCAGAGAGGCGGATTGCCCAGCAGGCTAACGCCGTCGGCTACATTACCGAGATCGGCGGGTTGGGCGCATACCCGACGATGGTGATTGACCGGGCGTCTCTGCGTTGGGTCTTGAGCACCGTCGCCCACGAATGGGTTCATAATTTCCTGGTCTTTTTTCCCCTTGGGTGGAACTACTTCGCCAGCCAGGACTTGACGACCATGAACGAAACGGTCGCCGAGATCGCAGGCAACGAGATCGGCGACAGGGTATTGCGACTTTACTATCCAGAAATAGCTCGAACTGAGCTGGCTCAGGATGAGGACGCGCAGACATCCGCCGAGCCGCCGATCCCCGGCGAGCCGCCCGCATTTGACTTTCAGGTGGAGATGCGCAAGACCCGGCTGAAGGTGGACCGGCTGCTGGCCGAGGGGAAGGTGGCTGAGGCCGAGGAATATATGGAGCAGCGCCGACAGTTCTTTGTCGAGAACGGCTATCCGCTACGGGTGCTCAACCAGGCGTACTTTGCCTTTCACGGCAGCTACGGGACCAGCCCGGCCAGCACCAGCCCGATCGGGCCTAAGTTGGAACGGCTGCGCGCGCTGATGCCGGACCTAGAGACCTTTCTCTCCACCGTGCGTTGGTTTACCTCTGTGGACGATCTGGATCAAGCGTTGGCCGAAGTCGAGGAGGGACGACTACCCCCATTTGACGAGGCCCGGCTCGACCCTATGGAGCTGATCTGGGTGCTTAGGCCGCACCCGCACGGCCAGCGCCACGGGGCCACTGGTCTGGGGCCGGAACTCGCCTCGGTAGCGCAACGCATCGCCCTCGCGACCTGCCGGCTGCATCGGTTGCGGCTGCGGGACGGTTAGCTCGCCATCTTCCGCCTCGCGGCCGGTTACAATCTCCACGGCGACTTCGTCCTCCGGAATCCCATCCAGCCACACTTTCGCTTCCACGGGAACCGGCTCCCCTACTTTTACCTGGTGGACCGATAGCGGCAGTCGCTCGATGCGGACGCCGGGCCAGCGCTCGCGCAGGCCTGCTTTCCAGGCTGCCATTTGCCGGGCGACGGCAAAGTGGTCGCGACTGTAGCGCTGCCCACTCTTGGCAGCAGGCAAGTAGTAGCGCTCGGTATATTCGATCACCATCCGGCGCATACTAAAGCGCGAGGCACAAGAGCGAATGGCATTCTTCATCACTTGGAGCCAGCCTTGGGGGATGCCGGTCGCGGCATCTCGGTTGAAGAACAAGGGAATGATGACTTCCTCCAGGGTGGAGTAGAGGTCATAGGCATCTGCCTCATCTTGGGCATCGCTGTCATTGAGCTCCTGTTCCTGGCCGATGGCCCAGCCGTTGGCGCCGTTGTACCCTTCGGCCCACCAACCGTCGAGGATGCTGAAGTTGGGGATGCCGCTCAAGGCCGCCTTTTGGCCGCTGGTGCCGCTGGCCTCGCGTGGGCGCCGCGGTGTATTGAGCCAGAGGTCCACGCCGGAGATCAGGTGGCGGGCGATATTCATATCGTAGTTTTCAACAAAGACGATCTTCCCCCTGAAGTCGGGGTCCTGGCTATACTCGTAGACCTGGCGAATTAGCGCCTTGCCCGGCTCATCGTCGGGATGGGCCTTGCCGCTGAAGATGATCTGTACCGGGCGCTGGGGATCATTGAGAATCCGCTTGAGCCGCTCGATGTCATGGAAAAGCAGTGTGGCGCGTTTATAGGTGGCAAACCGGCGGGCAAAGCCAATGGTCAGCGCGTGCGGGTTGAGCAGGTGATCGGCCAAGGCCAGGCGCTGCGGCCCTTCGCCGTGGCGCAGCGCCTGGCGCTTGACCCGGCTGCGCACAAGGCGCACCATATCCTCTTTGCATTGGTTGTGAACGGCCCACAGCTCCTGGTCCGGGATACGCTCAATGGCGGCCCAGGTCTCTGCTTCTTCGATATGCTCCTCCCAATCCGGGGCGAGGTAGCGGCTGTAGAGCGCTCGCAGCCGGGGCGCAAGCCATGTTTGGGTATGGACGCCGTTGGTGATCGCGCCGATGGGCACCTCGTCTACCGGCGTATCGGGCCAGAGGAAGCGCCACATGGCCCGGCTGACCTGGCCGTGCAGCTCGCTGACGCCATTGGCATAGGCGCTAAGGCGTAGGGCAAGCACGGTCATGCTGTACTGTGGCCCCCAGGGCAGCTCCTGGCGGGCGAACTGGATGAAGCGCTCGCGGTCTAGGCCAAGCTGCTCCCAGTATTGCCAGAAGAATTTATCTACCAGCTCGAAGGCAAAGGCGTCATTGCCAGCGGGCACAGGTGTGTGGGTGGTAAAGAGGGTATTGGCGCGCACAGCCTCCACCGCTTCCTCAAAGCTCAGGCCCTCTTCCTGCACCTTGCGGCGCACCCGCTCCAGACCCAAGAAGGCGCTATGGCCCTCATTCATGTGCCAGACGGCCGGCTCGTAGCCGAGGGCAAAGACGGCGCGCACGCCGCCAATGCCCAGGACAATTTCCTGGCTGATCCGCATCTCGCGGTCGCCGCCGTAGAGCCGTGCGCTCAACTCTCGGTCTTGGGGAGCATTGCGCGGCACGTCGGTGTCCATGAGGTAAACGGGCACCCGGCCCACCTGGATACACCAGATTTTGGCATAGACCACGCGCCCTGGCAGCTCCACGCTGATCAAGAGTTCTTGGCCGTTGGGGTCCAGCGCCGGGCGGGCAGGCGCCTCGGCGAAATCAATCTTTTCGTATTCGGCCTGTTGTTGGCCTTGGGGGTCAATGCGCTGCGTAAAGTATCCCTGGGGATAGAGGAAGCCGACGCCGATCAAGGGGAGGCCCAGGTCGCTCGCCGCCTTGCAGTGGTCGCCGCTGAGGATCCCCAAGCCGCCGCTGTAGATGGGCAGGGCTTCGTGGAGACCGAATTCGGCGCTGAAGTAGGCGATGACGGACCGTTGGCTGGTGGCTGTTGGCCGTTGGCTTGCAGAAGCCGCATCCGTATGTGCGCCCTCGTCCCTGCCTTCCGCATTCTGAAGGCTTGCGGCCAGCACTGAGCCGTCGCCGGTCCCGTAGGTCCGGCGGTACCAGGTGTCGGCGTTGGGGTCCATGTAGCGGTCAAAGGCGTCCAAGACGGCGTGGTAGGCGGCGAGGTAGTCGGGGTCCTCGGCTGCCGCGTTGAGCTTCTCCTGGCTGACCTGGTGGAGCAGCCGTACCGGGTTGTGGCTTGTCGCCTCCCAGAGCGCCGGGTCCAGGCGCGCATAGAGGGCCTGGGCATCCGGCTCCCAACTCCACCACAGATTATAGGCCAATTCCTCCAGCCGCTCGATGGCCGGAGGGATGATCGGCAAGACGGCGATTCGTGCATAACGACCGTTCATAGATGAGCTTCACTCCAATTTTCTATAGAACATAGGAAATAGGAGGTAGGGCCGAGGGTGGGCGCTGCGCGGACGCTCTGGCCTATTTTCTATCTTCTCTCTCCTATTTTCTTTCTGAGAGGGCTGCTGGCTAACGTAACAAGCGCAGTGAAGTCGGGTTGCGCCAATACCGGCCATCTCTGGCGAGAAGCTCGTCAGCCTCTTTCGGGCCCCAGGTGCCGGCGGCATACTTGGGCAGCACCAGCTCCTTCTTGTCCTGCTTGCGCGCTTTTTGTTCCTGGGCCTCCCAGCCCTCCAGCACCCGCGTGACATGGTACCAAGCCAGTTCCACCTCATCGCGTCGAATAAAGAGGGTTGTGTCGCCGGCAATTGCGTCCAGCAAGAGACGCTCGTAGGCATCGGCGGAAGGCTGGCTGCCGAATTGCTCGCGGTAAGAAAAGTCCATGGCGACGCGCTCAATGATCACGGAGGGGCCGGGACGCTTGGCGTCGAAGCTGAGGCGGATCCCCTCGTCGGGCTGGATGCGCAGGGTCAGCACGTTGCTGGGCGGTACTTTGTCACCGTTCATGGTCTCGAAGAGCATCAGCGGCGGCTTGCGAAAGACGATGTTGACTTCCGTCACTTTGGCCGCCAGGGCCTTGCCGGTGCGCAGGTAGAAGGGGACGCCCTTCCAGCGCCAACTGTCAATCTCCAGCTTCCAGGCCACATAGGTATCGGTGGTGGAGTCGGCAGGAACGCCTTTTTCGCTGGTATAGCCGGGGACTTCTTTGCCGTCACTGACGCCGGGGCCATATTGAGCGCGCACGACCGACCGCTCCACCTCCTCAGGCTTAAGGGGGCGAATGGCGCGCAGCACATTGACCTTTTGGTCGCGCACGGCCTTGGGGTCAAAGACTACCGGCGGCTCCATGGCGGTAAAGGAGAGGAGCTGCATCATGTGATTTTGCACCATATCGCGAATCGCGCCGGCCTTGTCGTAGTAGCCGCCCCGGTCGCCGATGCCTAAGGTTTCGGCAACCGTGATCTGGATGTGGTCAATATAGTTCCGGTTCCAGATCGGTTCAAAGATGCCATTGCCAAAGCGAAAGACGAGAATGTTCTGCACCGTCTCCTTGCCCAGGTAATGGTCAATGCGATAAATCTGCTCTTCGGAGAAGAGGCTCAGGAGATGCTCGTTGAGTTTTTGTGCGCTGGCAAGGTCCTGGCCGAAGGGTTTTTCGATGACGACGCGGCAGTGGGCGGCGCTCGGCGACTCTGGGCGAGGGTTGGGCGCACAGAGGCCGGCCTCGTGGATCAGTGTGGTGATCTCATGAAAAACGGAGGGTGGGGTCGCTAAATAGTAGACATGGTTGCCGGCGGTGTGCCGCTGCTTGTCCAGCGTCGCCACACACTCGGCCAGCGCCTTGAAGCTCGCCAGATCGTCGTAGTTGCCGGTCTGGTAGAACAAGCCCTGTGAAAACCAGTGCCAGATGGTCTCGTCGAGCGGCGCGCTGCCGAACTCACGTACCCCCTCCAGCGCCAGCGCGCGGAACTGCTCATCGGTATAGTGGGTACGCGCAAAGCCGATTACGGTGAAGTTGGGCGGCAGCAGATTTTGATAGGCGAGATGGTAAAGGGCCGGGATCAGCTTACGCTTGGAGAGGTCTCCGGATGCGCCAAAGACCACCAAAAGGACAGGCTTATCAATTCGTTTCATGGCGATGGCTCCTGGCGCGACAAGATCGTCTGTTTTTAGCAAGGGTCAGCAGCGAGCGCCGTTTTCTTCGAGGGCAATGATCTTGTTGACACGCCGCTTGAAACGCTCCTCCTCCTGGAAGCGGGCAGCCATGAACGCCCGGACCAGCTCGCGCGCCAGCGCATCGCCGACAATCCTGGCGCCCAGGCAGAGAACATTCATACCATCATGCTCAACGCCCTGGTGAGCGCTGTAGGTGTCATGGGCGATGCTGGCGCGTACACCGTGCAATTTGCCGGCGGCAATCGCCATGCCGACGCCGCTGCCACAGATCAATATCCCCCGCTCAATCTCGCCGCGCTGTAAGGCGCGCCCCACAGCGCCGGCGTAATCGGGAAAATCAACCGACCGGTCTTCATTGACGCCCAGGTCCACCACCTCATGGCCTAGCTCCTCCAATTCGGCCAGGACAGCAGCCTTGATCGGCAGACCGGCATGATCGTTTCCAACCCCAACACGCATAACGTTCTCCTGAAGGCAGTAGGCAGCTTAGGAAATAGAAGGTGGGTTTGCGTTCTTTGCGCCTCTGCGGTTTATGCTTGTAGTTTCGCTCTGGGCCATCAGCTCCTAGCCGCGTAAGTCATCACTGGACCTTCGACGCGCACCTGAACCGGCTGTCCAACGGCGAAATGATACATTGGCCCCATGCGGGCGTCAACCACCCGGCCGGATGCGAGCTGGATCGAGACGAGTTGATCATGCCCAAAGAAGAGGATATGGCGCACGCGATTGGGTGAGTCCGCCGCGGCGGGCATGATCGTGATGTTCTCCGGGCGGACCAGGACATCCACCGAGCCGGTGAGGTCGTTGATGGCCTCCAGCGTGCCAAGCTCGCACTCGACCCGCCGCCCGTGGGCAACGCCGGGCAGAAAGTTGGCGTCGCCCAAAAAAGCTGCAACCTGAAGATCGGCGGGCTGGCGATAGAGCTTCTGGGGCGGCGCGACCTGGCGCACGACGCCGTCAATCAGCACGGCTACCACGTCCACCAGACTCAACGCCTCCTCCTGGTCGTGGGTGACAAAGATAGCCGTCGCATTGGCCTGGCGCAGGATATTGCGCACCTCGGCGCGTACCCGCACCCGCAACCCTGCATCCAGGTTGCTGAACGGCTCGTCCAGCAGAATCAGCTCCGGCTCCGGCGCCAGGGCGCGCGCCAATGCCACGCGCTGCTGCTGGCCGCCGCTCAGCTCATGGGGCATACGTCCCTGGTAACCTGCCAGCCCCACCATCTCCAGGACCTGCGCCACCCGGCGCGCCTTGTCGCCCTGGTACTGGTGCAGCCCAAAGCGAACATTTTCGGCGACCGACAGGTGGGGAAAGAGCGCATATTCCTGAAAGACCATGCCCACCCGTCGCCGCTCCGGGGGCAGGTGTAGCCCAGGCCCGGCGACGAGTTGGCCGCCGATCTCGATCTCGCCCGCATCCAGCCGCTCAAACCCGGCGATAAGCCGCAGGGTGGTTGTCTTGCCGCAGCCGCTGGGGCCGAGCAGCGCCATCAGTTGTCCTTTCGGCAGCTCAAAGGAGACCCCGTTGGCGGCAGAGACGCCTGGGAAACGCTTCACTGCGTTGCGCACACAGACGCCCAGCGCGCGCTGCCCCCTGGCGCGCGCCGCCAGTGCGGCTGTAGGCGGCGCGCTGCTTTGGGTTGCCACGTCCCGGCTCACAGCGCCGCCCGCTCCTCCTGCCGTAAGATCAGCAGGATACTCAGGGCCGAGACGGCCAGCAGGATCAGCGAGGGCGCCGCGGCGCGGGTGAAAAAGGCCTCGCCGGTGGAGGACCATATCTGGGTGGCAAGGGTGGTGTAACCGGTTGGGCCAAGGAGGAGCGTGGCCGGCAGTTCCTTGATGGTGCTCAGAAAGACCAGGGCAAAGCCGGCCCAGATGCCGGGGCGCAACAGGGGAATGGTGACGCGCAGGATTGCCTGGCGGCGGTTTAGCCCCAGGCTGCGCGCCGCTTCCTCCAGGCGAGGGCTGATCTGGAGCAAGCCGGTACGCGTCGTCCCTGTCGCCTCCGGCAAAAAACGCACGACATAAGCAAAGACCAGCATGACCAGCGTCTGGTAGAAGAGCGGCAGGTAATTGGCCCCAAAGAAGACTAGGCTGAGGGCCAGGACGATGCCAGGTAAGCCGTTGCCCAAGAAGACGGCCCCATACACGCCCGCGCTGTAGCGCCCCGGATAGCGGACCGATAGATAGGCGACCGGCAGCGCCAGGATCACGCTCACCGTCGCGGCCAGGGTGGCCGCGCGAACGCTGTTGACTAGCGCCTGCCAGACCGGCAGCAGCGACTCGCCCGCCGCCAACCCGCGCACCAGCCAGTAGGCGACGACGCTGGCGGGCAGGA
>DATLZJ010000081.1:0-3874 GCA_035574055.1 Caldilineaceae bacterium | reverse complement strand
GGCGCAGCGGGCCGCACCGTCGCGCGCGCCACTGTCTCCCACACCGGCACGGCGATGGCCGGCCGCCCATAGACCACCGCATGTTCCCCCACCAGGATCACCTTCCCCGGCGCCGTCGCTGTCACCATAGGAAAAATAAACCGCAAAGTACGTAAAGGGCAGGAAAGGATGGGTGACTGTATCAGAGGGCAGCCATGAGCAGGTCGGGTACATCGCTGATAATGGCGTCAACGTGGAGCGCGGCCAGCCGCCGAGCCTCCTCCACGTCGTTGACCGTCCAGGTGTTGACCCGGCAGGGGATAGACTTGGCCCAGATCATATAGTCGGAGCCGACCAGGCTGTGGTGGGGATGGAGCGCCTCCGGGCGCAGGATCGGGCTAAGCCATGCCTCTTGGAGGTGGGGCGGCAAGCCGGTAGAGTAGAGCAGCCCCAGGGGCACCCGGTTATCCATCCAGCGCATCTTGATCAGGCTGATGGGGTTGAAGGAGGAGACGATCACTTGGTCATAGAGATTGCGTTGCCGGATCATCTGGGCCAGCAGGTCTACTTCCGGGCCGCCTTCGGGGTCCAGGCTCTTGATCTCGACGTTGACCCGGCAGCGGCTGCCCACCAGATCGAAGACCTGCTCTAACAGGGGCACGCCGACGCCGGCAAAGTCGGGCGAGAAGTGGCTGCCTGCGTCCAGCCGGGCCAGTTCGGCGGCGGCGAAGTCGCTCACCTTGCCCTGGCCGTTGGTCGTCTCGTCCACCGTGAAATTATGCATTACGACCAGCACCTGGTCTCTGCTGGCCTGTACATCCAGCTCAATACCGTCCACGCCCATATCGAGCGCGGCTTGGAAGGCGGGCAGCGTATTCTCTGGGGCGACTCGCTTGGCGCCCCGGTGGGCGAAGATTTCAACTTGGCGGGACATGGAGGGCGCTTACCTTACAGATAATCGGAACAGATAATCGGCACAGAGAATCAGAGACCTGGATTGAATGCGAGTGCAGCATCTACCTCACCCATCTTTGCTGGGTGTCGGTCCAGGTCTCGCGTACTACCTCTTCAATGGCCGAAGCAAACTCTCTGGCTTTCTGAGCATAGAAAATGTTTTGATCTCATCATGCCACACAATGGGTAGGCATGAAAAGTATGACTTTCAGGCCGAGAGGTTCTAGGAGCCTATCCAGCGAGCGCGCTATTCTCCAAATGGGCTTGCGTCTTTTGCCCGTCGCGTCACGAGCGATGGTAATTGAGGCGGGGCTTTGAATGCGTGAGCTACAATTGGCACTTGACAATAAGGAGAAACAGTTGTATAGTGCTAGCACGGATGCAATATCCATAGCAATTGTGTCATGAATGGTATCGGAGATTGGCAAATTTGGTCATTTGATCTCGGGTAACTGAGCAGGATTCATTTCTGCCGTCCGGCAAAGCTCCGGCTGTGCGCTGTCGCGGAACGCCCTCCAGCCTGGTCGTCCACCGCCGTTCTTCACGCCCCATTGCTCTTCACGCTCCATTATCTCCCCGCTGCCGCCCTCGTTGCCGCTGCATCACGCCATCGCCTCCCATCTCGCCGACCGGAACCGGTGGAGCCGGACGCGTTTGGCGACAGGTCCGCGTCTCGGGCCGGACCGGCGTGAGGAGGTTGAACAGAGCTGCGTGATAGGAGCGAAATCATTTCACTCGCTGCGCAAGATACAGCGCCCCCAACCGTTCCAGACGGTTCATTTCTGGCTGCCGGCGCTCTTGATCGCCGCCGCTTGCATCTTGGCGACCAGCCAGGCGCGCGCCCACGGCGGCACAGGTCTCTATATCATCCGTGGCGTGGCTGCCGGCCCCTACCTGGTGCATGTCTGGGCGGCGCCAGGTGTGCCGCGCACGGGCGAAATCCATATAGACACTGCCCTCTTTGAGCGGAGCGGACAACCGGCCCTGGCCCCGCTGGTCCATGTCACCCTCACGCGGCAGGATGGGGACGCGACGCCGCTCACTGCGCTGGCCGGCCCGCCCGATCCACAATATCCCTATCCACGTTCCGCCGCCTTCTGGCTGGACACTCCCGGCGTCTATCACGTCCAAGTCGCCATCGCCGATGCCGCTGGCCCTGCGGGCGCGGTCACAGCCGGTGTGCGTGTCCAGCAAGTCGCCTGGTGGGTCAAAGCAGCCATCATTGTGCTGTGGCTGCTGTCTGCGGGCTGCGGTCTTTGGCTCCTCGTCCAGACCCGGGCCTTCTGGCGCTCGCGCGGGGCGGGCCGCG
Source organism: Caldilineaceae bacterium (assembly GCA_035574055.1). Classification (GTDB taxonomy): domain Bacteria; phylum Chloroflexota; class Anaerolineae; order Caldilineales; family Caldilineaceae; genus QEUY01. The sequence goes on along the minus strand of DATLZJ010000081.1, from coordinate 1,632 downwards.
CTGGTTCAGTTCGTCTTCCCGGGCGCAAACAGGCAATCAAGCCTGATGGGGATACGGAGATGTTGGTTCATGAGTCTCAGATAGGAGGGGAGCAACCTTTGATTGAAGAGCTTTCGACCGGCGCCGTAGAGCGCCGGAGCGGCTGGCTGGCCTGGCTCAACGGGCCGGTCCATGCGCGCGCCCTCTGGCTCTTTATGCTGGTCGTTGTCGCCCATTGGTTAGAGCATGTCTTGCAAATTTACCAGATTTACGGCCTCGGCTGGTCGCCCGACATCGCCGGTGGTCTGCTGGGCGTCCTCTACCCTCAGTTGATCGAATCCGAGGTATTGCACTTTGTCTATGATTTCATCCAGTGGGCGGGCATCCTGCTCCTGCGGCCCGGTTTTCGCGGGCGCGCCCGCACCTTCTGGACGGTGGCGACGGTGGCCCAGAGCTGGCATTACTTTGAGCATGTATTGTTGATGGGCCAATATCTGACCGGCTACTATCTCTTTGGTGCGCCACAGCAGATCAGCCTCTTGCAGCTTTGGTTCCCGCGGCCGGAGCTTCACTTCTTCTATAACCTGATCGTCTTTGTGCCCATGGTCATCGCCGTCCACAAGTATCTCCAGCCCCGGCGGGCGCAGGCGGGCGCGATGCCCATGGCGCCCGCCTATCTGCCCGATGAGCCTGGCGTAGGATGAGACGAAGGGGGCGAGTGAGTTCCCTGGCGCATCTATTCTAGTGTAGACATGTCTAGCGGAGGCAGATCAAGCGGAGGCATAGCAAGAGGAGGCATATGGAGGAAGCAACCCCAAAGATCAGGGTGGATGATATCCGGCTGACCGACCCTGCCGAGAGACAGGGAGGCGCGCCGGCTGCTGCGCTTGCGGATGAGCCGGACGAAGACCGCGGCCCGATCCCTTTTGGAGAGAGCGGCGCGGCCTTTTTGCGCAATCTCTTACAACACGCCGTCTTTCTTGGCTTCGTGATGGTGATCCTGATGTTGATGCGCATCTTGGGCAACCGTTAGGCGCTGGCAGGCGGCCCCATATCCTGTGCGGCGCTCATTATGGTAGAATCAAGCAACACATGATCAACCATGCATGAGCGTTCCTCGACGCCGGCCCCGGTTTGCACGCCGCCATGACCCTCTTCTATCTTGCCGTTGCCTACATCGCGGGCATCGTCGCCGGGCGCTTGGCGTGGGAGGCGGGCTGGCTGGGGTGTGAAACCAGCGCATGGCTTTGGGGCATCCCGCTGGCTTTACTGCCCTTCGCCCCGCTGGCCGGTCACTTTGGCCGTGCGCCGGCGCCGCCTCCCCTGCGTTGGCCGGCCAGCGCAGGCTTTGAGCCGCCCCAGCCTCTCTTCACCCCTGGGCTGAGGGCGGCGCTGTTGCTTTGTACGCTGGCAGGCGCATTGCGCTACGCCGCTGTCCCTTTGGTCCCCTGTCCTGCCTCAGCCGGTTTGCTCGCCTGGCATGGCACGAGCGAGCCGGTGACGGTCACAGGCTATATCGCCAACTATCCTGTAGTCAGTGAAGGTCGCCAACGGCTCCGCCTGGCGGTCGAGCGTATCACCGTTGCGGGGGCCGGCCATCCTGTCACCGGCCTGGTCCAACTCACCACCGGCGCTAGCCCACGCTACCGCTAC
>DATLZJ010000080.1:0-6238 GCA_035574055.1 Caldilineaceae bacterium | reverse complement strand
GTCTGAGCCGGATTGTTATCTGCTCTTTATGTCCGGGGTCGGCAAAGCGACCGGCGAAACCCTCAGCTTTCGAGAGCAGGAGTTTCTGCGTCGTCTGGGGAAGGCCGTACCGGAGCTGGTGATCATTGACGATATCTTTCCCTATTCGGTCAACAATTTACCGTTGACCGGCCAGCCCTTTTTTGCCCGGCTCTGGCGCTGGGCGCTCCAACGCAAGCTGCGCGGGCCACAACTGGCCGGCTATCTGATCAACATTCGCAACATCTGGCAGCTCATGATCTCCGCCGACAGGCGCTATGGGCCGATGTACAACCAGGCGTTGGCCGAGGTCATGGTTGATGCTTTGCTCCGCTACGATTACGACCCGGCGGCGCGCAAACCGGTCTTCATCATGGGCTACAGCGGGGCGGGCCATCTGGCGGTCGGGCCGGCCAGCTATCTGAAGGAGTGGCTGCGCGCGCCGATCTACATTATCTCGCTTGGCGGCGTCTTTGCCAGCGATCCAGGGTTGATGGCCGCCGACCATTTCTATCATCTGTATGGCGAGCGGGATTCTGTGCATCGCTACGGCCTTTTGGCGCCAGGGCGCTGGCCCATCACGATGGCGTCGGACTGGAACCGCGCCAAGCGCCAGGGCAAAGTGAGCGAGATCAACCTGGGGCCGGTGGGGCACACAGGACGGGGCGGCTACCTGGACCATAACCGCGGCTATCCCGACGGAACGAGCTTTATGGACCGGACGGTTGCCACCGTCGCCGCGATCATCCGCCGTCACGTCGCCGAGGCCAAGGCCCAGCAGGAGGCGCCTACCCTGGCGGAGACGCCGGAGCCGGCGCGTCTGTTGGAAGTTGAATCACTTGACCCACGCCCGTTTACGGCGTATACTAACACGCACAATTGAAGATTGCGCACAATGACCTTCGGGGCAGGGTGAGCGCCAAACGTTATCTGCGCGGCGCAATTCCCGACCGGCGGTGATCCGTTCCTCTGCGAACGGTAAGCCCGCGAGCCGGCAGCCATGCTGGCAGGAGTGCGGTGGGCAGGGAGTCCTGCGAGGCCGACGCCGACGGTATAGTCCGGATGGGAGAAGGATGCATCGTGAGCATGGCGCGCTGCCGAACGGCCAACGCGCTTGTTTGCTATGTGCCCCACGCACCCGAAGTCGCAAGACTTCGGGTTTTTGTTGGGCCGGGCAGGCGGGCGCTGTGGCAACCGCGGCCGGCGCGGTCTTGCCATGGCGCTGATCAGGACTCCTGAGCCTGGACCATCCGCCCCGAAGGACGAGCTTCGCCCTTCGGGGCGTTTCATTGCCGCCTTCGATCAACAATATTGGTTCAGGTGGGTGGCGCCGGCATGGGCAGGAGGTTGGGCGATGGCCCTGGAGACTCAAGAATCGGTTCATAACTCGTTTTCCGCCCTGCGCGCCGAAGAACAAGAACATCCTCGGCGGGGGTGGATCGCCGCGCATTGGGAGTGGCTGTTAGCGCCGGTGGTCGTGGCCCTGGCGCTTGTCTTGTGGGAGGCCCTGGTCGTCTGGAGAGAGTATCCGGCTTTCATTCTGCCCGGCCCAGGGCTAGTCTGGCGCAAGTTTTTGACGGTGTTGGGCGATGGCGTCCTGATGCGCCATACCCAAGTTACACTGGTGGAGGTCGGGCTAGGGCTGCTGTTGGGGCTGGGCGCAGCGCTGGTCCTGGGTTATGCACTGGGCAAGAATCGTCTGGTCGAGCGGCTGGTCGCGCCCTACATTGTCGCCAGCCAGAGTGTGCCAATCGTTGCTGTCGCCCCGCTGCTGGTTATCTGGTTTGGCAGTGGTTTGACCAGCAAGGTGTTGGTCTGCGCACTCATTACCTTTTTCCCGACGCTGGTCAGCACCATCGTCGGTATCCGCACGGTGGATGAGGACTTGCGCGACCTGATGCGCAGCCTGCGGGCCAGCCCCTGGCAGACCTTTCGGTTGCTCGAGCTGCCGGCGGCGCTGCCGGTGATCTTCGCCGGTCTTAAGTTGAGCGTGATCCTGGCCGTGGTGGGCGCGGTGGTTGGTGAGTTCGCCGGGGCGGATGTGGGGCTGGGCTTCTTGATCAACCTGGCGCGTGGGGTGCTCGACACGCCGTTGATGTTTGTGGCGGTGCTGACGCTGGTGCTGATCGCCCAGGCGCTCTATCTGGCCGTCTCTCTGTTGGAGAGTCTCTTGCTGCGCTGGCAACGATGATTTGGAACATTCACCGCAAAGGTCGCCAAGAGCGCAAAGGATTAAAAAGGCAGCCAGCAGTCTTCTCTGTGCTTGGCGTCTTTTGCGCTTTCAAAAATCATTCTTAAGGAGGAAGGTGGCATGAAAGCAGTGACGAAGGTTGGGCGCTTGTGCGCCGTGCTGATTCTGTTTTTACTCGCCGGTTGCCGTCCGGTGACGCCGGAGACGACGGGCGCGGCGGCCGCAGCGGAGACGCAGGCGCTGACGCCCGTGCGTATCGGCGTCGGCTATATTCCCAGCGTGCAGTTTGCGCCTTTTTATGTAGGCATGGACAAGGGCTTCTATGCCGAAGAAGGGCTGGAAGTGACCTTGGACTATGGTTTTGAGAATGATTACCTAAAGCTGGTGGGCACCGATGAGCTGCAATTCATGGTCGGCAGCGGCGACCAGGTGATCATTGGCCGCGCCCAGGGACTGCCGGTGCGATATGTGATGCAGTGGTTCACCCGTTATCCGGTGGCGCTCTTTGCCAAGGCAGATGCGGGGATTCGCGAGCCGGCTGACCTGCGCGGGCGGTCGGTGGGCATTCCTGGTCCTTTTGGCGCAACCTACGTGGCCTATCGCGGGCTGTTGGAGGCTGCCGGCTTGAGCGAGGCTGATGTGCGGACTGAGAGCATCGGCTTCACCCAGGCGGCCGCGGTCAGCGAGGGCACGGTGGACGCGGCGGTGGATTACAGCGTCAATGGGCCGGTGGTGTTGCGCCACCAGGGGGAGGAGGTCTTTGTCCTGGAGCTGGGAGACTATCTGACCATGCCCTCCAATGGGTTGGTCACCAATGAGGCGACGCTGGCAGAGGACCCGGAGCTGGTGCGGCGCGTCGTGCGGGCGACGCTGCGCGCCATTGCCGATACCTTGGAGCATCCCGATGACGCCTTTGCGATTTCGCTCAAGTATGTGCCGGAAGCCGGCGGCGAGAATGAGGCCATCAACCGCGCTGTCTTTGATGCATCGCTGGCCTTTTGGCAAACGCCAGAGGGCGTGGAGCCAGGCGCAACGGCCCCAGCCGACTGGGAGGCGGCAGCCGAGTTTATGCAGCGGATCGGCCTGATTGACACGCTGCCCCCGGTCGAAGAGCTATTCACCAATGATTATCTGCCGTGACCGGAATTGCCTATAACCGTATAGATATGACCGTAGAGACGCTTCAACCTGAGCAGAGCAGCCTCAACGACGCCGCGCCGCTCCTGGCCGTGAACCAGGTAAGTAAATCCTTTGTAGACGGCCCGCGCCCGTTGCGCGCCCTCCAGGCGGTGTCGTTTGAGATGGCGGCAGGCGAGTTTGTCTGCCTGCTCGGCCCCAGCGGCAGCGGCAAAAGCACCTTGCTGCGCATCATCGGCGGCCTGGCCCAGGCCGATAGCGGCACGGTCCATTTCTTGGGGGAGCCGGTCACCGCGCCCCATCCGGCCATTGGTTTTATTTTTCAACGCACCAACCTGATGCCCTGGCGAACGGTGCTGGACAATGTGCTGTTGCCGGTGGAGGTGCGGCAGGGCCGGGTGACGGACGTAGAGCGCCAGCAGGCGCGGCGACTGCTCCACCTGGTCGGGCTGGAGGGCTTCGAGCCTGTCTATCCCAAGCATCTGTCCGGCGGCATGGCCCAGCGGGTGGTGCTGGCGCGTGCGCTGCTCCAACAGCCGGCGCTGTTGCTGATGGACGAGCCATTCGGCGCGCTGGATGCCCTGACCCGCGAGCGGCTGAACGTGGAGCTGCTGCGCCTCCACGCCCGCCAGGCGCAGACCGCGCTGATGGTAACGCACAGCATTCCGGAAGCGGTCTTTTTGGCCGACCGGGTGCTGGTCCTCAGCCAGCGACCGGGCCGGGTCGTGGCCGAGGTGCCCATCCCGCTGGCCCGCCCGCGTGACTTGGAACTGCTGGGCAGCCCCGAATTTGCCCGTCTCACCCAGCAAATCCGGCGCTTCATCGAGGCCGGGGAGTAGAGCAAGGGCAGCGGTCGCACATCGCCGTACTTCCGCAAGGATCGAGGATCATACCATCCCGCACGCGGCGGCGTCTCTACACGTTCTCAACACGTATGGTATACTTATTGTCTTGATTCATCAATCTTGATAACCAGTCTGAAGCTGGCTCTGCCTGAAGGTTTACGGCGTTCTTAGCCTGCTGTCTTGAGAGGATGTGGCGACGATGAGCGAGCATGTGACACCGGCTCGGATGCGCTTTGCGCCCAGCCCCACAGGGTATCTACACCTGGGCGGTCTGCGGACTGCGCTCTTTGACTGGCTTTATGCCCGGCATACGGGCGGCCAATTCATTCTGCGCATCGAAGATACCGACCAGAAGCGCTATAACCCGGAGAGCCTGGCCGACATCATCCGGGGTCTGCGCTGGTTAGGGCTGGATTGGGACGAGGGGCCGGATATCGGCGGGCCATATGGCCCCTATATCCAGAGCCAGCGCCAGCCCATTTACGCCGCGCACGCCGAACAGCTCATCGCCAGCGGTCATGCCTATCGCTGCTACTGCACCCCTGAGGAGTTGGAGGCCATGCGCGAGGAGCAGCGGGCCAAGGGGCTGCCGCAAGGCTATGACCGCCGCTGTCGCTATCTCTCCCCCGCCGAGCGTGCGGCGCGGGAGGCGGAGGGGCGTCCGTGGGTAGTACGCTTCGCCGCGCCGCTGGAGGGTAAGACCATGGTTCAAGACCTGATCCGCGGGCCGATCGAGGTCGAGAATCACACCATTATGGACCCGGTGTTGCTCAAGGCAGACGGCATGGCGACCTATCATCTGGCCGCAATGGTGGACGACCACCTCATGAAGATCACCCATATTCTCCGTTCCGAGGAGTGGATCTCGTCGGCGCCGCTGCACAAGCTCATTTTCGATGCCTTTGGCTGGGAGATGCCGGTGTTGATCCACGCGCCGGTCATCCTGGACCCCAGCGGCAAGGGCAAGATGAGCAAGCGCAAAGTCGTCGTGGGGGGCAAGGAGTATTTGGCCCTGGTGCATGAGTTCATCGAGGCCGGCTATTTACCTGAGGCTATGTTCAACTTCTTAGCCAACATCGGGTGGAATTACGACCCCGAGCAGGAGATCTTCTCCCGCGAGGAGGCCATTGCGCGTTTCGATGTGAAGGACATCAACCCGACCGCCGCCGCTTTACCCTATCCAAAGCTGGAGTGGCTCAACGGCGTCTACATCCGCGAGTTGGCGCCGGAGGAGCTGCACCGGCGGTTGGTTCCCTTCCTGGCGAAGCAGCTTGGCCGGAGCGAGGAGGAGCTGTTGAAGAGTGAGCGCCTCGCCAAGCTCGTGCCGCTGGTGCAGGAGCGCATCAAGCTGCTGACCGAGGCTGCCGACAAGATAGATTGGGCCTTTGTGGATGCGAGCCAGATCACCTACCCCGATCCGGCGTTGCTCATCGGCAAGGGGATGGATGCGCGCCAGGCTGTTGGGGTGCTTGAGCAAGGCCTGGCGCTGCTGGAAGGGGTTGAGCCGTTCACGGCGGCGGCGCTGGAGGAGCGCTTCCGCGCCGCTGCCGAGGCTGCGGGCGTCAAGGTGGGGAGCTTCTTTGCGCCCTTCCGGGTCGCCATCACCGGTCGAACCGTATCGCCGCCCCTCTTTGAGAGCATGGAGGTGTTGGGCCGAGACGAGACGCTGGCGCGGGTCCACAACGCGCTGCAAGCGTTGCGCAGTTATGCCGCCGAGCGGGTCTAGAGGCGCCCATGTTTCCTCCCAAGGAGCAGGTGACCATCTGTTTTGCCCACATCGCCTATCCGCTGGCGGCGATCTATGCGCGGCGGGCAACCGGGGTTGAGCATTTCCAGGTGTGGAATCTGCCCGATCTAGAGGCAGCCATCGGTCGGGCCGATGTGCTGGTGATCTCCGGTCTCTGGCGGGATACGCTGCTGGAGCAGGCGGCGCGGCTGCGCTACATCCAGTCTATTGGCGCGGGCTATGACCAGTTCCCGCTTGACGAGCTGCGCCGCCGCGGCATCCGCCTGGCGACGGCACGCGGGGTGAATAGCAACGCCGTCA
>DATLZJ010000079.1:0-27386 GCA_035574055.1 Caldilineaceae bacterium | reverse complement strand
CGTGGCTCATGTTCGCCAGAAACTCGCTCTTGGCGCGGGCGGCGGCTTCGGCATTTTGTTTCGCCAGACGGAGGGTATCCTCATACAGATGGCGAAAACGCGCTTCGCTTTGTTGGCGCTCCCAGACCTCGGCGACCAATTGCCGGTTGGCCTCTGCCAGATCGGCTGTGCGCTCGACGACAAGCTGGTCAAGCTGGTCACGTGTCTGGCGCAATAGCGTCTGGGTTGCTTCCAGCTCGCGGGTGGTCGCGGCCAACGCTGCGGCCATGTTCTGCACTTCCTCTCGCTTATGCTCTCTCTCATCCTCTCGCCTATCTGGACCGGCGGCCCAGAATGTATGGACAAAAGCGGTGTTGAGCAATAAGCCGACGAGGAGAATCAGCAACTCGGCCGGCCCTAACTGAACCGCCGCCTTTGGCTGCAAATAGCCGAAGGCCCCCAACAAAAAAAGGGCGCACAGCGCGAACACAGTCATGATGCCAAGACTCAGCGCTGTCTTGCGGCGCATAAGCAGACCGGTCAGCGGCGCCAGCATGATGAAGGCGACGAGGGCGGCGTCATAAACGGTGTGGGCCAGGAACAGCAGCGGAACGGCCACAACCAAGTAGAGAACAGTGAGCCAACGAACAGCATGGACGCCCCCCATCCGCAGGAGCGCCCATCCGCCGCCAGACAACAGGAGGATTGCACAGCAAACAAGCAGGTACTGGTGCAAACCGTGTGAGAGAGGACTAAGCAGGAGAAATCTGAAGGTGACCAATAGGCCAATAGTCAGAAATAATAGTTGATGACGCATATGAGAGTGAGCGATGAATGGACGGCAACGACTGCATCATGACGGCGCCGGCAGCATCAGATGATCCTTTCAGCGATGGTCTGTGACGGATGGCGGATCTTAAGATGTCGTCAAACCCTTTCCTTGGGGGAACATGAACAGGTGGACAATCGTCGCTTGCCACTCTCAATTTGCGCTGCAATACCATCTGCGCTACTTCGACATGCTATATTCGCCACACTACAGCCACGTCATAGAGACACGATACTCGACCGGAATCCCACCGGCGTTCTGGAGGAGGCTGTTGACCGATAGACAATAAGACAGACAATAAGGCAGGCGATACGAAATGATCGCCTGCTGGCCTACACGCGAAGGAGCAGGCGCCTTGCCGATCTGCTCTTGCTACTGCGTCCCAACTTCTGCAAAGCGAAAGTCGGCCTGCGCTTCCGGCGCATAAAGTGCGGCTTCCCCGGTGGCGCTTTGGAGCATATGCAGCAGTTGCACAGCAAAATCGCGAATCGAGTTGACGCGCAAGGAGGTCACCACCTCATACTCCGCGGGCGTCAACAGAAAGCTTTCGCCGTTGTAGCCCGCCGCCAACGCAGCGGCTGGGTCCGATAGCAGAAGCTGGCAAAAGCGGGGGCTGACGACGGCGGCGCTGATCAGGCGGCTGAGGTTCCGGCTCAACATCCCGCCAGACGGCGCAGCCGAACGCATCGCAGGCGCTATCCCCTGCTTGTGGCGAGGCTCATGACGAGCCAACGACTGGGATAAAATCTGTCCAAGGGCCATACCATATCTCCGTCAAAATAAACTATAACGCTCGGTTAGCTGTACAGCACATTCTCGGTGATCCCTTCTCGCCGACGTGACGCTGTGGCATCGCCGCCCGGCGCACCGCCTGCCCAAAGCACCCAGAAGGCGCCGACCGCCAAAAAAACATCGCCCAGGCTGAACGCAAACTGGAGTGGCGTCCAGTCTGGGAGGGTAAAGCGATCTGCCAGCCATTCCAGTCGAGTCTCGTCCGCCGGCAGGACAATGCTCTTCGAGCCATATGCGCGGCTGTCGGTCAACTCTGCCGCTTGCTCGCCATGCACCGTGATCAGCGTTTCGGGGCTGATAGGCATCAACCCCCCATTGGCGACGATCACCGCCAAATTGAGCAACAGGCCCAACCCCAACAACCAAAAACCACGCACACGCCGGTTGTACCAAACAAATAGCACCAAAATCCCTAGAGAGACCGGCAAAATGATAGCCGCCCACTGCTGGGATACAAACCGGCCGGTTTGTGGCACAAAGAAAACAAACCCTTGTGGCAGAAATGCCAGGAGCGCCAGTTCCACTCGCTGGATGGTCGGAAGTGTGTAGGGCCGCTTCAGCAGCCACGCCCGAACATAGCCAGCGACAAACCCCAACAAAAGTCCAACAAGTAGGATCACAGGCTATCCATCGTGTTCATAACGGTCCCTGGCACGGATCATCGCAGTGTATGCAACAGCCCATTGGCGGTTGCCCCGAATTGATGCCGGGCCGTATTGGGTTTCGTTGCGGGTCGGCCCGCAACCATCTTCTCATCACACGCCTCTAGTGGCGCAGTCCTAGTGGCTCAGTCAGCAACCACTAGGCCAAGATCAGTCTCCTCATACTGTCCCGATGGCCGGAACCCAACTCAACGCCGGACATCAATCATAACCACGGGGAGCGCCTGCGCTTAAGACAAACATCGCCAACGTGCTGAGGCCGACCAAGACATGAAAGACCTTTGGGTGGAGGGAGAACAGCTTGCGAGACATTGGAACCTACCTCATCTACTGGTGTAATTGTGGTGTGAATCTACTGGTGGGATTAGATGTGTGCGGAGCGCTGTTTCTTAGTTATAAGGTATCTGCGTACATATCACTGGATGCTGGCGGACCGGTTGCACCACGGCAGCCATCCGATCAGCCTTCGCCGCTACGGCCACGCACGTGCCGTATCACATTTCATTGTCCTAGTTTGGCAGGGGCGGGGTAGCAAAAGTGGCATCAAAATAGGCTCATTTTGTGACTAATTTCAAATTCGTGACCAATTTCAAAACCGGCCCCACCATGAGGCCGGTTTTGAAAGAACAAGTTTGGATGGAATGAGATGGGCAGGCAGCAGCTCACGGGTTTGCCGCTGGACCGTCCCCGTGCTTCACCGCATTAGCTGCGCATACAGCTCCTCGGTTTGGGGCGAGGGGGGAGCGGCGATCTCCTCTTGCAGGGCCTTGCGGCAGAGCAAATACTGTCTGGCGACGCCGACTCGATTGCCGACGGCGGCATAGATACGCATAGCCAGCCGGTGAGCATCTTCAAGGCAAGGGTCCTCAACCAGTGCGCGTTGGCACCACTCCAGGGCTGTGTCGCTCGCGCCAGCTTGAAAGGTGAGCTGCGCCAAGCACAGCGCCGTGTCCAGATAGGTCCGGCGCAACCGTTCGCGCTCCAGGTACACCCACTCCGCTTCGGTGTCCGGCATATAGGTCCCGCCGTAATAGCCAAGGCCCAGCGTGTAGGCTTCGATTTGAGCCGCAGGATCGGTGGCAGCGTTGCCTGCTTGGACATGATGCAAGAACAGCTCAACATCATACTCGTAGTCCAACGATGGATCGAATTGGTAGATGCCGTCTCTATAGACGATCACCTCCTGATCCAATGCATTGCGCATCCGGTAGATTGCATTCTTGAAGCGGGTCTTGAGCTGGTCCGACGAGCAGTCCGGCCAAAAATGCATACCGATCTGTTCTTTGGTCAATCCTTCGGGATGGGCGAGGAGACAGAAGAGTAAATCACGGGAGACGCGCGTTTTCCAGTCGCTCAACGCGATGGGGCGCCCGTTGACCGATACCTCAGTCCGCCCTAATGCGCGCACGACAAGGGCCGGCGGCTCCACCGGCACGTCCGGGAAGAGGCGACGGACCTGCTGGCGGAACTCGCGGCGCAGGAGCGGGCGCTGGACGTGAAAGGCGTTAATGGCATCCAGCAATTGCTTACGATGGCTCATCTGGGAGTCGCACGCCGGTACGGCCCGAAGCAGTTCCTGCACCTCGCTGGCGATGACCACCACAGCGTGTTGGCTGTCAAGCTGGGCGAGCAGGGTCAGGATTGTACTCAGCTCCTCCGTCGCCTTGGTTTGCCGGCCTGCCGCCTTGTAGGCAGCCACCAGAAGCATACGGGTCTTGGCTTCATCGGTGGCCTGTCCCCCCTGGGCAAAACAGGCGGCGGCATCTTGCAGCGGTTCCAGGGCCTGCTGCGCCGCTCCTTGCGCCAGGTAGTAGCGCCCCATTGCCTGCCGGTACAGGCCCCACTCATAGCTGGAATTTTCACTCAGAACCAAGCGCCCGGCCGTGTCCAGACACTCATAGGCAGTATTCCACTCGTGCGCCGACCAGGCCAATGCGGCGCGCGCCAGCTCGAGATAGAGCAGCAGAAAGCGCTCATCCAACCGCCGCGCCAGCGTATACGCCTCCTGATAGAAGGTACGGGCAGTTTGATACAGACCGGCTTCGAGCATCAGGTCCCCCAAGCTTGTCAGTGAAAAGACCTCCATGCGCACATAGCCGCTGCGTCGCGCGCAGTCAATCGCTTGAGTCAAGGCGGTAAACGCCTCCTGGTGCTGTCCCTGTTCCTGGTAGTAAACCCCCAGGCTGTTCAGGACCGTGGCCTGGCTCTTGACGTTGTGCAGCTCACGCCAGACTTCCAGCGCATACAGGTAGAGCGGCCGGGCCAGCGCCTTTTGGCCGGCGTTGTCGTGGGTGATCGCGATCTCCATACACAGGGTGGCGATGTTATGGGCGTCCTCCACCTGCCGATACAGCTCAAGGGAACGCTGCAACCATTCCAGTCCCTCGCGCAAATTGCCCTGCATACAGTAGCCTAGCCCCTTGGAGCGATAGGCCAGGGCCTCGATGCGCCGAAATTCTTGCACCTCCGCTTTGTTCGCGGCGTTATCCGCTGTGGCGCCTAATGTAGCGAGCAGGGCCAGCGTCGCCTCGGCGTCCTCGATGGATTGTTGATAAGCGCCCCGGTAGCGATGGCCGACGGAACGGTGAGCCAGCGTCTGCGCCAGCAGCGCCGTGGGCGGCTCCTTGCGCAATAGCACTTCGGCATCGGTTAACCGCTTCAACCCTTGCTCAACTTGCCCAAGCAATATCCAGCAATATCCCTGCAAGCTCAGGAGTGTGGGCCTTGTGCGCAAGGTACGCGGCGGCAACTTGTCCAGCCACTCCTGCAAGAGTAGAACGCGCCCCGCATGGATGAGTTGCAGCCCCGCCGTCTCGATCAGATGAACAATGGCCGCCGGGTCGCCGAGGCGCTCGGCATACAGATAGGCTTGTTCCCACTGCCCCTTCTGCAAGCAGACTTCGACCAGGCGACGCAAGATGAGCGGCACATCGCCAGGCCGCTCGCTTTGTAGCCGCCGCTGCAAGAAATCCTGGAACAAGTGATGATAGCGCACACTCTCGCCTTGCTCGCCCACCGGCATGACAAAGAGGTTCTGGTGGAGCAGCGCGTCCAGAAGGCTTTGCCAGCTCTCGCCAGGGGGGCGCCAGGCCGGCTCAAAGACCGCGGCGCATAGCTCGGCGTCGAACTCCTCCAGATACGAGGTGCGCAACAGGAAGTCTCGCAGGGCTGGGGGCTGCTGGTTCAAGACCTGCTGGGCCAGATAGCTATAGAGATCAATGCCGGAGCTACGCATGAGGCGCATCCGGTTTGCCATGTGCAGTTGTCTTGCATTGGCCGAGAGCAAGATGCCCGTAATCCATCCCTCGGTGGAGACGACCATCTCTTCGGCTTCCGGGTCGCTGATCACCTGGTTGTAGTTTTGGCGGGCGAGCGCCTGTAGCTCCTCTGCCCGGAAGGCAAGCTCCTGAAAATCCACCCCGCCCACCGCGCCGCGCGCTACCAACAGCGCAAGGTCAGGCAGCGCCAACAGGGTGCGGGAGGCCAGGATGAGATGGCAATGGTCGCCGACCTCCTGAAGAAACAAGCTGACAAAGGAGCCGATCGGCTCGCAGTCGTCAACCAAATGATAGTCGTCTATGACGAGGACAAAACGCTGATCCACCTGTGCATAGAGTTCGTTGACCAAGATCGTGACAAATTGGTCGAGGGAGATCTGCCCGGTTTCAAGGCTCTGGAGCGCCGCGTCTGCATCTTGGCCGAAGCCGGGGAACTGCTGGGCAATCGCGGCGATGAAATGGGCCGCAAAACGGTGGAAGTTACGGTCCGCCGCGCTGAGCGCATACCAGCAGGTAGGCATCTCGATCCTGCTGACAAAGTCCAGCAATGCACTCGTCTTGCCATAGCCGGCGGGCGCGATGACCAGGATCAACTGGTGAACGAGTAGGCTGCGCAGGGTTTCCAGGAGCCTGGGACGTGACAACAGATCGGGGCGACGCCGAGGTTGGATGACTCTTGTACGGGTGACCGGTGGTTGCATAGAAGCTACGACTCCAGGCCGACGTTGCAGCGCAAACAAACATCGCTACAGTTGGCGACACGGGGCAGAACAACTCTGCCTCGACGGTCAGCCGTTGTTCTCACGTATATCGTGTCGGGAGTACAATATCACATTATAGCAGGTGATAGGCGCTTGTCGTTAACAAATCGCCGAGAAACGTAATCGCCGAGAAACGTAATCGCCGAGAACGTAATCGCCGAGAACAAATCCAAACGATCAAACAACTCAGGCTTGACACCGCTCCACAGCCGTGGTATCGTAGCAGCCGTCGCCGTAGTAGACGACGGACGACGCCGGGTTCCCGATGGTGGATGGCCCGCTGACCAGTACCAAACCCAGCTACACCAAGACCGGCTTTACTGAGATCGGCTCACCGAGATCAAACAATGGCCCACAGGCAAATGACCTCGCTCCAAGCCCATAGTGCTTCCCTGCTGCTTGGCGAACGTTTGCCTGCCGCCGGTCAAGCCACCCTGCTCGAGAACCCGCGCCACGATTGGCGTGGGTTTTCTTTTGGCGGCTTTTGGTTTAGCTATTATTTTGCGTACTTTAGCAGCGCTTCGCCATCCTGCGCAGCGAGGCAGAAGATGCCTGGGTAATCCCGGACAGAACTGGACTCGACGAGGGCGTGGAATGGCGAAATTCCCGCCCTCGTTTTTTTTGCCGTCATGGTGCGCATCAAACCCGGACCGCACTAAACCTGGATCACATCGGTATCTGTCTTGTTGGAGTGTACCTGTCACATGAGATTTCTCTACCATCACTGTCGTTTCTGCCATACCTATCGTTTCTGCCATACCTATCGTCTCTGTCATAACTGTCATGTTCATCGTCCTCGTTCCGACCATAAAGGATAGCTCAAAGGAGGCAAGCAATGACCGTGGTGGCCTTTCAGGGCGAGCATGGCGCCTATTCGGAAGAAGCCATCGTCCACCATTTCGGCGAGGGCGTCACGACCCTGCCCTGTCATGCCTTTGAGCATATCTTTGAAGCCGTCGAGGGCGGCCAGGCCGATTTTGGGCTGCTGCCGGTCGAGAACTCGTCGGCGGGCAGCATCAATAAGTCCTTCGACCTCTTGCTGGAGCATGACCTGAAGGTGCATGGCGAAGTGCTGCTGCGCGTCCGCCATTGCCTGCTCACGCTGCCGGGCAACGCCAGTAAGATCCGTGAGGTGCGGAGCCATTTCCAGGCGCTGGCCCAATGCGAAGGCTTTCTCAACCGCCATAACTACATTGCCGTTCCCTGGTACGATACGGCCGGCAGCGCCAAAGACTTGGCCGCCAACCCCGTTGAAGGCGTCGGCGTGATCGCCAGCAAGCTGGCCGCCAAATATTACGGGTTGGAGATCGTCCAAGAAGGCATCGAGGACTTGCGCTATAACTATACTCGCTTCTTTGTTCTCGGCAAGGGCGATGCTCAGGTGGAAGGGCCGGCCAAGACCTCGCTGGTCTTTGCCGTGCCCAATACTGCTGGCTCACTCTATCACGCGCTGGGCGAGTTTGCCAACCGCAACATCAACCTGACCAAGCTGGAAAGCCGCCCCCGGCGCAACCGGCCCTGGCAGTATGTCTTCTATCTCGATTTTGACGGCCACTGGCAAGACCCTGCCGCCAGCGAGGCGCTGCTCCGGCTTTTGAGCCGGGCCGTCTTTGTCAAGCTGCTGGGCAGCTATCCGGCGGCGGCGCCCTCGACCATTGAGGCCGGCGCCGCCCAATCCGAAGTCTTACAGATTTGAACCGAATAGTTTGAACCGAAGCTGTTCGTCCCTTGCCAATCCATTGTTTGTAATATTTGTGAAGATTTGTGAACCAGCGCTTGCCCACAAGGAGTGAACCATGATCGTTGTCATGAAACCCAATGCAACTGAGGAGGAGCTGCGTGCGGTGATCCGCAAGGCAGAGTCGTTGGGCGTCCAGACCCACCCCATTTACGGCCAGAACCGCACCGTGGTGGCGCTGGTGGGCGACCTGACGCGGGTCAGCCGCGAAACCTTCAACGCCATGGATGGTGTGCGCGAGACGGTGCGCATCCAGGAGCCATACAAGCTCAGTGGCCGGACTGCTCACCCGGACAATACGGTCGTCACCATCCCTGGCGCCGATGTGCGCATCGGCGGCGATGAGATCATCATCATGGCCGGCCCGTGCAGCGTCGAGAGCCGCCAACAGATCCTCGAAGCAGCCCATGCCGTCAAGGAGGCCGGCGCGCGTGTGTTGCGCGGCGGCGCGTTCAAACCCCGCACCAGCCCCTACAGCTTCCAGGGGCTTGGCCTCAAGGGGCTGGAATATCTGGCCGAAGCGCGCGAAGCGACCGGCCTGCCGGTGATCACCGAGGTCATGACCGTCGAGGCGCTGCCGATGGTGGCCGAATATGCCGATATTCTCCAGATCGGCGCGCGCAACATGCAGAACTACGGTCTGCTCCAGGCTGTGGGCAAGGTGCAGCGACCGGTCATGCTCAAACGCGGCATGAGCGGCACGATTGAAGAGCTGCTCATGTGCGCCGAGTACATCATCAGCAACGGCAACAGCAATGTCATGGTGTGTGAGCGGGGCATTCGCACCTATGAGCCGGCCACCCGCTTCACCTTCGACCTCAATGCGGTGCCGGTCATTAAGCAGAACAGCCACCTGCCGGTCGTGGCCGATCCGTCCCACGGCACGGGCTACCGGGAGTTTGTGCCCGCCATGAGCCGCGCGGCCATCGCCGCCGGCGCCGATGCGCTGATCCTGGAGGTTCATGCCGATCCGGATAATGCTGCCAGCGATGGCCGCCAGAGCCTCCACTTCCATGAGTTCAGCGAGCTCATGGGCAGCCTGCGCCGCATCGCCGAGGCGATAGGCCGCACCATTGCGCCGGCTCCAGCGCCGGCGGCGGCGCCCGCGCTGGCCCAGCTCGCCTAGCGTGCGCCGCCCATAAAACGCGCATCGCTCTCGAATAGATTCTGAGTAGATACAGACTCTGGATAGATGAGGTACACGCCATGATCATCGTGATGCAGCAACACGCAGAACCGAAACAGATCGAAGAGGTGGTCAAGCGCGTCGAGTCGCTGGGCTATAAGGTCCATCTGAGCCGCGGCGAGGCGCGCACCATCATCGGCGTCATCGGCGCCGATGAGCATCTGCTCCAGCAGAGCGCCTTCGAGGCAATGGACGGCGTGGAAAAGACCATGCGCGTCATGCAGCCTTTCAAGGTCGCCAGCCGTGACTTCAGCCACGAAGACTCCGTCATCAACGTCAACGGCGTTCAGATCGGCGGCCAGCGGGTGGTAGTCATGGCCGGGCCGTGCAGCGTCGAAAGCCGAGAGATGATCCTGGAGACGGCCCACGCGGTCAAAGAGGCCGGCGCATCCATCCTGCGCGGCGGCGCCTACAAGCCGCGCAGCAGCCCCTACAGCTTTCAAGGGCTGGGCGAGGAAGGGCTGCGCTACCTGGCCGAGGCGCGCGAAGCGACCGGGCTGCCGGTGATCACCGAGGTCATGACGCCGGAGGATGTGGCGCTCGTCGGCGACTATGCCGATATCCTCCAGGTCGGCGCCCGCAACACCCAAAACTACTCGCTGCTGAGGGCATTGGGCAAGCAGAACAAGCCGGTCATGCTCAAGCGCGGCATGAGCAGCACCATCCAGGAACTGCTCATGAGCGCCGAATACATCCTGAGCGGCGGCAACATGCAGGTGATGGTCTGTGAGCGGGGCATCCGCACCTACGAGACGGCGACCCGCTTCACCTTCGACGTCAACGCCGTGCCTGTGATCAAAGAGCTGAGCCACCTGCCCGTGGTCGCCGACCCCTCCCATGGCACCGGCAAGTGGAGCCTGATCAGCCCGATCTCCCGCGCGGCGGTGGCAGCCGGGGCCGACGCCCTCATCATCGAGGTACACCCCGACCCTGCCCAAGCCTGGAGCGACGGCGCGCAAAGCCTCACCTTCAAGCGCTTCGAGCAGATGATGCGCGAGCTGCGCCCGGTGGCCGAAGCGGTGGGCCGCTCACTCTAGAGGCAGAGAGGATTACTCACCGCCAAGAACGCAAAGGACGCGAAGAACAGAAAAGGTAGGAAGTAGCAGATAGGAAATAGAAGATAGGAAATAGAAGATAGAAAGACGCTTGCACACTAAACTATTTTCTATTTTCTCTTGCCTATTTTCTTTCTCTTGCCTATTTTCTTCTTCTGGACCTTTGCGGCCTTTGCGGTTTCATCCAATAGGCGAGGCGCTATGAGCAAACGGCTTCGGGATTGCCGGGTCGCCATTGTGGGGCTGGGGCTAATGGGCGCCAGCCTGGCGATGGACCTGACGCAGAATAACCTCTGCCGGGAGGTACGGGGAGTCGCCCGCCGCACGGCCACGGTGCTAGACGCCTTCTTGTCGGGCGCAGTGGACCTGGCGACCAATGACCTGCACACAGGGGTCATGGGCGCAGACATCGTGATCCTGGCGACGCCCGTCCGCACCATTGTTGAGATGATCGCCCAGATCGGCCCTAGCCTCTGGCCCGGCACATTGGTGATGGACATGGGCAGCACCAAAAGCGAGATCTGCGCCGCGCTGGAGCGCCTGCCTGCCGGGGTCCAGCCCATCGGCGGACATCCCATGACCGGCAAGGAGACCGCCGGATTCGAGGCAGCGGAGCCTGGCCTCTATCGTAACACGGTCTGGGTGCTGACGCCACTGGCGCGCACCGCCCCGGCGGCGACCTGCCTCGCTACGGAGCTGGTCGAAGCCGTCGGCGCTCAACCGGTGGTACTGCCGCCGGAGCGCCATGACCGGCTGGTGGCGACCATCAGCCATCTGCCCTTTCTGGCGGCGAGCGCGCTGGTCCATACCGCAGGCGATGTCGGCGCCGCCGATCCCGCAGTCTGGGAGTTGGCTGCGGGCGGTTTCCGCGACACCAGCCGCGTGGCCGCCAGCGATACGCGGATGTTCTTGGACATTCTCATGACCAACCGGCCCGCTGTCTTGGCCCAACTCGACCACTATCTGGACCACCTCAGCGACCTGCGCAAGCTCCTCCAGAGCGGGGACGAGGCCGCGCTGCGGGAAAAGCTGGCGGCATCTCAGGCGGCGCGCGCCCGCTGGCAGCCGCGGCGATAGCGACTAGGGAGCAGGCAGTAGGGAGGAGGGGCGAGAAGATAGGCGCGAGGAAATAGCAAATAGCTTGGCGGGCACAGCCCCTATTTGCTATCTCCTATTTGCTATCTCCTATTTCCTATCTCCTATCTCCTCCCTACTGCGATTAGTTACTTATAACAACAAGGGCAGGAAGGTTCCTATGACCCATCTACTGATTCAGGGCGGGCGGCGGCTGACAGGGCGCTGCCGGGTGCCGGGTGATAAGTCCATCAGCCACCGCGCGGTCATGTTTTCGGCGCTCGCCGACGGCGTCAGCACTGTCACCAACTTTCTCGATGGCGGCGACTGCCGGGCGACCATCGGCGTCATGCGCGGCCTCGGCGTCCAGATCGAGGAGCGGTCATCCACCGAACTGGTCATCCATGGCCGGGGGCTGGACGGTTTACAGGAGCCAAGCGATATCCTAGACTGCGGCAACTCCGGCACGACTATCCGCCTGATGACCGGCCTCTTGGCAGGCCAGCGCTTCAGCAGCTTCTTGACGGGCACGCCCCAGATTCGCCGCCGGCCCATGGGCCGCATCGTCAAACCCTTGCGCCAGATGGGCGCCGTCATCGTTGGTCGCCAGGACGGCAACTATGCGCCGCTGGGGCTGGCCGGGACTACCCTGCGCGGCTTTGAGTACGCGATGCCCGTCGCCAGCGCCCAGGTCAAGAGCTGCCTACTCCTGGCGGGCCTCTATGCTCAGGGCTTAACCGTCATTCGCCAGCCTGGCCCAGCGCGCGACCACACAGAGCGGCTCCTGGCTGCAATGGGCGCGCCCATCGCCGTCTACGGCGACACTATCCACAGCGAACGGCCTGACCGCCCGCTCAGGCCGCTGGACATTGACGTGCCGGGCGACATCTCCTCCGCCGCCTTCCTGCTGGTGGCGGCCTCCATCGTGCCCGGCAGCCGCATCATCATTGCTGATGTGGGCGTCAACCCCACCCGCACCGGCATTGTCGAGGCGCTCCAGGAAATGGGCGCGCAGATCGAGTTTCACAACCTGCGCGACCGTTCGGGCGAGCCGGTGGCCGACATCGAGGTGCGCGCGGGGGAGCTGCGAGGCACAACCTTTGGCGGCGAGCAGATTGTGACCATGATTGACGAGCTGCCGGTGCTGGCCGTAGCGGCGACCCAGGCCCACGGCAAGACCATCGTGCGCGACGCTGCGGAGCTGCGCGTCAAGGAGACGGACCGCATCGCCTCCACTGTGTCTGAGCTGCGCAAGATGGGGGCGAAGATCGAGCCGACGCCCGACGGCTTTATCATCGAAGGCCCCACCCGGCTGGCCGGCGGCGCGGTCGAAAGCCAGGGCGACCACCGGCTCGCGATGGCGATGGCCGTGGCAGCCCTGGTCGCGCATGGCCCGACCACCGTCTATGGCGCGGAAGTAACCGCCGACAGCTTCCCCGGCTTCGAGACGACGCTGCAAGTGCTCGGCGCAGAGCTGGAAGTGGCCGGCGCGCCCTCGACGGCGATCCATGTGTAGCGTTTGACTGCTGAATCAGCCAAGAAGCCACCAATGACCTGGGATTCTTTGAGCGGCAAGACCACCATCGTCGGCCTGATCGGCTGGCCCGTCAGCCATAGCGTCAGCCCGCCCATGCATAACGCGGCCTTTGCCGCGTTGGGCCTGGACTGGCGTTTTGTCCCCCTGCCGGTGGCAGTGGAGCCGCCGGAGCGGATCGGCGAGGCAGTGCGCGGGCTGCGCGCCCTGGGGCTGCGCGGCGCGTGCGTCACCGTGCCCCATAAGCAAGCCGTCATGCCCTTTCTAGACGAGATCGCGCCTGCCGCCCGGGCCATCGGCGCTGTCAACGCTATCACCGTCACGCCCGACGGCCGTCTGCTGGGCGACAACACCGACGCGCCCGGCTTTGTGGCCGACTTGCGCAGTCACGGGGTGGAGCCGGCGGGGGCGCAGGTCTTGGTCTTGGGCGCCGGCGGCTCGGCCCGTGCGGTCGTCTATGGCCTGGCCGAAGCCGGCGCCCAGGCGATCACCATCGCCAACCGCACCCGGCCCCGCGCCGAAACCCTAGCCGCCGACCTGCGCCCCCGCTTCCCGGATTGTAGGATCACGGTGGCCGGCGAGGAACAGCCCTTCGCCGCCGCTGCGGAAGCGGCCGCCCTGATCGTCAACTGCACCTCGCTGGGCATGACGCCCCAGGTCGAGACGACGCCCTGGCCCGACGGCGTCTCGTTTCAGGAGGGACAGGCTGTCTATGACCTGGTCTACAACCCGCCCAAAACCCGCCTGCTGGCCACAGCCGAGGCCGGCGGCGCTCGCGCCATCGGCGGGCTTGGCATGTTGATCTGGCAGGGAGCCATCGCCTTCCAAAAGTGGACCGGCGTCGAGCCGCCTGTTGATGTGATGATGCAGGCCGCACAGGCGGCCCTGGCGCGCCGAGATAGGCTATAGGGAGTGGTGAGTAGGCAGTAGGGAGAAGATAGAGATAGGAAATAGAAGATAGGAAATAGGAGATAGGGGCTGCGCACGCCAAGCTATTTGCTATTTCCTCGCGCCTATCTTTTCGCCCCTCCTCCCTACTGCCTGCCCCCCACTCCCGTTCTCAGGAGCCGTGCTATGCAAGAAGTCCTCAGCCCACATGAAGCCGCCCTGCTCCTCGCCCTGGAAAGACCCGACCAGGAGCTACGCCTGGGGGAGCTGGCCGCGCGTAGCGGCATTGACCTGGCCCAGGCTCGCTCCGCCATCGAGCGCCTCAAGCTCAAAGGCGCGGTCGAGCAGACCGGCGAGCAGGTGCGCACCGAAATCGCCCTCTCCGCGTTTGGCCGCGACTGCCTGGCCGCAGGTCTGCCGGAGCTACGGCTGCTGCGCGACCTCATGGCGCGCGGGCCGCTGCCCGTCACAGAGCTTCAACGCCGCCCTGACCTGCCTCAATCCGAGGCCGGCGCAGCCTTTGGCGCACTACGCCGAGCAGGCGTGCTAATTCTAGAGCATGGACAGGCGCGCCTAGCAGGCGACGCCGACCTGAGCCTTTGGGAACGACGCCAGGCGCTCTTGGAACGAGTCGCCGCCGCCGGCTCGCTGTCGCTGGACGAACTAAGCGATGAAGAACAGGGCTGGCTACTCGACAAACGCTTTCGCCCACTCTTTGACCTGTCCGAGACCAAGGAGCGTTCCTACCGGCTGACGGCTCCGGGCGTGGCGCAACAGGCCCACGCAGTCGCTGCCATGGACGCCATCGGCCCCTTGACGCCGGCCATGCTTCAGGACGGCTCCTGGCGCGGGCGGCGCTTCCGGCCCTATGCCATCGGCCTGCCGCCGCGGCTGGTAGCCGGCAGCCGCAACGACTACCGGCGCTTTTTGGATCGGGTGAAGCAGAAGATGCTTGCCCTCGGCTTTGCCGAGATGCGCGGCTCGCTGGTGGAAAATGAGTTCTGGGACATGGATGCCCTCTTCATGCCCCAGTTCCACCCGGCACGCGATATCCATGATGTCTATTTCGTGGCCGATCCGGTCTACGGCGCGCCGCTCCAGGAACCCTATCTTTCCCAAGTAGCCGCCGCCCATGAAGGCAGGACCGGCTACGGCACGCGCGGCTGGGGCTATGTCTTTGACCGGGAACGGGCGCGCCGGCTCATCCTGCGCAGCCAAGGCACTGCGCTTTCGGCGCGGCAGTTGACCGCGCGGCCCAATATCCCCGGCAAGTACTTCTCTATGGCGCGCTGCTTCCGCTATGACACGGTGGACGCTACCCACGCCCCCGATTTCATCCAGATCGAGGGCATCGTGCTGGGCCATGACATCTCCATGCGCCACCTGCTGGGCATATTGATGGTCTTTGCTCAGGAGCTGGCCCAGGCCAAAGAAGTCCGCGCCGTCCCTGACTACTTTCCCTTCACCGAGCCGTCGGTGGAGATGCGTATGCTCCATCCGGTGTTGGGCTGGGTCGAGCTAGGCGGCGCCGGCCTCTTCCGGCCTGAAGTCACCCGGCCGCTGGGCATTGATGTGCCGGTCATCGCTTGGGGCCTGGGGATTGACCGCATGGCGCTGGTGGCGCTGGGCAAGAATGACATTCGCCACCTCTTCTCCAATAGCCTGCCCCGCGGGCTAGCCGATATGCGCCCCACGTAGGAGAGTCCATCTATGCCGACCATTACCGTTGACTATACCGACCTCTGCCGGCTCGCCCACCTGCCCACCGCAACGCCGCTGGCGGAGCTGGACCGCAACCTGTCGCTGGTCAAGGGGGAGTTAAGCCGCCGCGCTGCCGATGGCCGCCCCCTGCAAGACCAGACAGGGGCTTGGCTGCCGGCGGCGCCGTTGCTGGATGGGCCGCTGGAGGTGCGTATTGAGCTAAAGGACACCAACCGCCCCGACCTCTGGTGCGTCGAGGGCATTGCCCGCCAGCTGCGCGACCACCGGGCCGGCTCGCCCCATGCCTACGCCTTCACCACCGTGGAGGAACAGCCCCTTACCATCGAGGTGGACCCCCGCCTCCAGCCCATCCGCCCTTACATCGGCGGCTTTCTGGCCCGCGGCCACACGTTGAGCGAGGTGGAACTGCTCGCCTTCATTGAGGGGCAAGAGGCGCTGACCCGCAACTTCGGGCGCAAGCGCAAGACTGTCTCCATTGGCCTCTATCGGGGCGATGAGATCGCCTTTCCGGTTCGCTACCAGGCTGTGCCGCGCGAGGAGGTTCGCTTTGTCCCCCTCGCGCCGGCCCTACAGACCGAACCGCCCTGGCCCGCCGGCCACGCCATGACGCCCGGCGAGATCATGCGCCTCCACCCCACCGGCCAGGAGTATGCGTGGATTTTGGAGGGGCTGGCGCTGGCGCCCTATCTGGTGGATGCCCGCGGCGAGGTCCTCTCGCTGCCCCCGATCATCAACAGCGCCGGGCTGGGCCGTGTGCAGCCGGGCGCTGCCGCGCTCTTTGTCGAAGCGACCGGCGAAGAGCTGGATCAGCTCTTGCTCACGCTCAACATCTTGGCCGCCAATCTGGCGGATCGGGGCTGGCAGATCACGCCGGTCACAACGCACTACCCCTATCCGACCCCGCGCGGCCAAGCCGTCACCACGCCCCACCCCCTTTCCTTTACCCAGCGCGTCGCAGTGGCCGACTTTGCTCGCATCCTCGGCGACGAGGTGGATGAAACCGATATCATCGCCAGGCTGGCCGCCTATGGGGTTCTCGCCCGCGCCGACGGGGATATGATCACAGCCGCCATGCCCGAATACCGCCAAGACTACCTGCACGGGGTGGATGTGATCGAAGACTATGCCATCAGCCGCGGTTATGAGCGGATCGCCCCCCTCCTGCCTGCCGATTTCACCGTGGGCGCGCTCGACCCAAAGACCGAATTTGAGGACTTGGTGCGCGACCTGATGATCGGCTTCGGCTTTGAAGAACTATTCTGCAACATTCTCACCGGCGCAGCTACCATCCGCACCCAGATGGAAGTGGACGAGGCAAGCCCGCCCGCGACGCCCAGCTTTCACGGCGGGCCGGCGGTGCGCATCGCCAACGTCATGAACCGCAACTATTCCCATCTGCGCGATTGGGTGCTGCCCTCGCTCTTAGAGGTAGAGTCTCACTCGACCGGCGCGCTCTACCCCCACCGCACCTTTGAGGTGGGCGAAGTCGCCCGCTATGACCCCGCCGCCGAGCTAGGCGCGACCACCGAATCCCGCTTGGCCGCGCTCATCGCTGACGACGCTGCAACCTTTGATAGCGCCCAGTCGGTGCTCTATGCACTCCTGGCCCACCTGGGCATTGCCTTCCGCGTCCAGCCATGGCATCACCCTTCCTTCATTCCAGGTCGTGTGGCATTGGTGATGGCTACACGGGACAACGATGGCGCAGCCGCGTCGCTCCCCCTGGGATTCCTGGGTGAGTTGGCGCCCCAAGTCTTGACCAACTGGGGCGCTCGCACCCCCGCCGCCGCGCTGGAGCTGTCGGTCGAGGCGCTGATGGCCGCGCGCGGCAGGCTCGGTTGATCCTGGCTTTAAGCCGGCGCACCGCTCCGCGATACTGGCCGTCATGTCACCAATAGTGTATATGACTAAGTGGATGTGGCGAATGGTGAATATGGCTAATGGTGGATATGTTTGTTGTATGTGTACAGACAAGGATCATTGCCGATGACTGCAAATCCTGCGACCCATGCCCCGCCCGTCAACTACCGGGCCTACCCCGACGAGAGCGGCCACTTCGGCCCCTACGGCGGCAAATTCGTCCCCGAGACACTGATGCCCGCGCTTGAGGAGCTGGAGGAAGTCTACCTCAAGGCGCGCAGCGACGATGAGTTTATGAAGGAGCTGGCCTACCTTCAGCGCACCTACGTAGGCCGGCCGACGCCCATCACCTATGCGCGCCGGCTTTCTGAGCATCTGGGCGGGCCGCGCATCTACCTCAAACGCGAAGACCTGGCCCACACCGGCGCGCACAAGATCAATAACGCGTTAGGGCAAGCCCTACTGATGAAGCGCAAGATGGGCAAGAGCCGCATTGTGGCCGAGACCGGGGCCGGCCAGCATGGCGTCGCCACGGCCACCGTCGCCGCGCTGCTGGGCATCGAGTGCATTGTCTACATGGGCACGGTGGATATGGCCCGCCAGGAGCCGAATGTCTTCCGGATGCGGCTGCTGGGCGCGGAGGTGCGCGGGGTGGAGAGCGGCAGCAAGACGCTGAAGGACGCCATCAACGAGGCGATTCGCGACTGGGTGACCAATGTGCGCACTACCCATTACCTGCTGGGCAGCGCGCTGGGGCCTCACCCCTATCCCACCATGGTGCGGGACTTCCAAAGCATCATCGGCTCCGAGGCGCTTTACCAGATGCGCGATAGCGACGACGGCCCGCGCCGGCTGCCCGATGTGATCGTGGCCTGTGTCGGCGGCGGCAGCAACGCCATCGGCATCTTCCACCCCTTCCTGGAGTTCGAGCAGGTGCGGCTCATCGGCGTGGAGGCCGGCGGGCACGGCATCGAGAGCGGGATGCACGCCGCCCGCTTTGCCGACCCCAAGCTGGGGCGGCTGGGCGTGCTCCAGGGGACCAAGAGCTATGTGCTGCAAGACGATGACGGCCAGATCGCCCTGACCCACAGCATCAGCGCCGGGTTGGACTATGCCAGCGTCGGGCCGGAGCACGCCTGGCTACGCGACCTGGGCCGCGTCGAATATAGCTACTGCACCGACGAGCAGGCGCTGGCCGGGTTCAAGCTGCTCTGCGAGCTGGAGGGCATCATTCCGGCGCTGGAAAGCGCCCATGCTGTCGGCTATCTGATCGAGCTGGCCCCGCAACTGGACAAAGACCAGATCGTGCTGGTCAACCTCAGCGGGCGCGGCGATAAGGACCTGGGCACCGTCATGCAGGCGTTCGGCAAATAGAAAGGCAGGCGCTATGACCGGGTTAGAACGCATCAACAGCCTTTTCGAGCGGCTCAAGGCCGAGCGCCGCGCCGCCTTCATGCCCTATCACGCGATGGGCTATCCCAACCGTGCAACGACGATTGAGATCGTGCGGGCGCTGGCCGAAGTCGGCGCAGACATCTTCGAGATCGGCATTCCCCACAGCGACCCGCTGGCCGACGGCCCTGTAGTCCAGACCGCTACCTATACGGCGCTGACCCAAGGGACCACCGTCGCCGATTGTCTGGCTATGTGCCGGGAGCTGCGCGTGCAAGGGGTGGATCAGCCCTTCTGCGCCATGACCTATTTCAACCCTATCCACCGCTATGGCATCGAGCGATTTGTGGCCGATGGCCTGGCTGCCGGGCTGGATGGGCTGATCGTCCCCGACCTGCCGCCGGAGGAGGCGGATGAGCTGCTGCACGCCTGCCGGCAGGCCGGGCTGGCGACCATTTTTCTCCTGGCGCCCACCAGCACAGAAGCGCGCATCCGCCAAGTTGCGGCCCACACCACCGGCTTTATCTACGTGGTCAGCGTGACCGGCACCACCGGCATACGCCAGGGGCTGCCGCCGGATTTGGCCGATTTCATCCGGCGGGTGCGCCGCCACACCTCGCTGCCGCTGGCCGTCGGCTTTGGCATCGGCACCGGCGCGCAGGCCGCCGCCGTGGCCGAGTTGGTGGAGGGGGTCATCGTCGGCTCGGCGCTGGTCAAGGCTGCCGGCAGCCCCGATCCTGTCGCCGCCGTCCGTGCGCTCGGCGCAGAACTGGCCGCCGGCGCCCACCGCGCAGCACAGGCAGTCTAGCAGAGACAAAACCGCAAAGGCGCAAAGATCAGAAGAAGAAATAAAGAACGAAGAAAAACCTGAGAACGATGAACTGTCTGACTTCTAAGCCTCGTGGCAGTATCGTCTCGACTCTGGGTTCTGGAAGTCAACAGTCTCTTTTCTGGTCTGTGCGTCCTTTGCGCCTTTGCGGTTAATCTCTCTACCTCTGCCCGAAGCCGAACTCGACTGCGCTGAAGAAGAGCGGGATCATAAGGACGCCGCCCGCAAAGATGGCGGCGATCTCCAGAAAGACCCAGCCCTGCGCGGCGCGCAGCCAGATGCGTCGCCAGCCAGACTTTGCGCGCAGCCGCCGGCGGTAGACATAGCGCACCCAAGGCGCCTCTGCCTCTGTCACCGGCTCCAACGGCTGCACATTCCAGCCGGCATGGTGGAAGAGCCGCGGCAGCGACGTGACCAGCCAGAAGGCAGCCGTCCCTGCCGGCAGCACCAGCCAGAGCACCATCAACGCCAACCCCAAGAGCGCGTCCACCCAATAGTTGGGGATAGGGCTGAAGTGGGCGAAGAGGTCCACCCACACCCATGCGATAAAGAGCAGCATCGGCGAGGCCAGCACCCAATGGAACAGCCCACCCGATTCGGGGGTCGTCTCAACCAGGTCAGCCGCGACCTGGCGACGGGGCGCTCTGCCGCCTTTGGGGCCGGCCTTAGCGTCCGCCGCCGGATCAGACTCTGGATTCGTCTTTGACTCGGCTCTCGTTTCAGCCATTGCACCTTTTGGCGATTGCGCCATCTATGGCTCCGGCGGTCGAGGGGGCCGTTTGGAGCGCCGCCGCGAGCGCGGTTGCCGTCGTTGGCGCGCCCTCTCCCGAAAGAGCGCCAGCCACTCGTCCACCTCGGCTTTGCTCATCCGCACCTCCGGCTCCGTCCCCGGCTCGTCCTTGGAGC
Source organism: Caldilineaceae bacterium (assembly GCA_035574055.1). Classification (GTDB taxonomy): domain Bacteria; phylum Chloroflexota; class Anaerolineae; order Caldilineales; family Caldilineaceae; genus QEUY01. The sequence continues at coordinate 6,901 of DATLZJ010000079.1, read as the reverse complement.
CAACGGTCAGCGTCATCCGCTGTACAAACTCGCGCCCGCGCAGGGCGCTCACCCCATACGCCGCGGCCTCGCGCAGCAGCGCCTCGTCATTCGAGACCAACAGCAGCCCTGGCGTCGCCTGGCGCAAGCGCCGGCGGATCAGGTCATCGGCCTCTGCCGGATCGGCGGCAAAGACCACCTCCACCCCTGCGCCGCCGAGCTTTACATCGCGGCCGCCGGGGATGCCGCGATCAAAGACCACCGTGACCCGGCCCCGCAAACGGCTGCGCCAGACTCTCAGCTGCGCCACCAGTTTGGCCTCGTCGTCCTCATCGCTCAACCGGATATCATCGAAGACGCCTGCGCCGATCAAGTTGTGGCCGTCAATCAGCACCGCCATGCGCCTGCTCCGGCGCTCGCCGCCAGTCCAGCTCAGGCCGTCTGCGGTTGCGCCAACGCCAGATCACGCCAACCGGATAACCGGCCATCTTCGCCACATCCCCCACCACCCGGATCAGCGGGACCCATGCCGCCGCGCGCAGCCACTCCCCCGGCGTCAATCCGCTGCCCAGCCGGCGCAGGCGTAGCCACGGTCGCCGGCAATAGAGGATGGCCCCGGCGACCAGCCCTAACCAACCGAGCCAGCGAGCAAAGCCCCCCCAAAGCCCATAGCCGATCAGCGCCGGCAACAGCAGCCCATAAGTCGCGTAGCGGATGGCATGGCGCCTGCGCCACAGGTCTGCCTTGCCGTCGCCGCGCGCATAGCGGTAATACTGGGTCCAGAAGGAGCGCAAGCTCTCGCGCGGGCGAAAGTAGACCAGCGCCCTTGGCGCCCAGGCAAAGCCGGTCGGCGCATCCGGCACAAGGGCATTGATGCGGAAGTCGAAGATCAAGTCCTCGCAGTAGTCTAGCCACTCCGGATAGCCTCCTGCCGCGGCCCAGACCGCTTTGGTAAACGCGACCGACCGGCTGCTGGGCAGGAAGCGCTCAGGGCGGATTTCATCCACCAACGGCAGCACCGTCGCCGCCATTGCCGTTTGAAAAACCCCCTCTACATCCGGCGCAAAGAAGCCGGCGACGGCTTGCAGCGTAGGGTTCTCTGACCATGGCTTGACCAACTCGGCCAGCCAGTTCGGGTCGAGCCGGACGCCGGCGTCGGTCACGGCAATCAGCGGTCCCTCTGCGGCTTCGATGGCGATGTTGCGCCCCCGGCTGATATTCGCCCCCGGCGCAGCCAGCACCCGCACCCTGGGCAGGCAAGCGACATGATGAGCCGCCCACCGCTCGATTTGGGCCACCGTCCCATCGGTGCTGCCTCCGTCACAGATCACCACCTCGTCTGGGCGGCGGCGCTGTTCGGCCAGGGAGGCCAAGAGCCGCTCCATCGCCTGCGCCTCATTATAGACGGTCATAACGACCGAGACTCTGGGGGCCGGCGCCAATGTGACATCCATGCCTATCATTGTGCCGCAACCGGCCCCGCTTTCCCAACTATGGCAGCCCTGCGGAAGCGTCGCGCTCCCCCTCCCGCCCTACTTTGCGGCCCATTCGCCATCTCATGCCGCGGCTGGTATAATAGCCCTGAGCAAGATTCTAGCACGCCTGCGCAGGCCAGAAGGGATGCCGTTGCAGATGGCAGAGCGTATCTATGTCGCTCTGGATTTGGAGACAACCGGCCTGGATGCACGCGCCGACGCCATCATTGAAATCGGCGCTGTGCGATTCGTTTACGACCGCAGCGTCCACCCGTTCGGTTGCCGGGTTCTCGACCACTTTGTTACCTTCGTCAATCCCTTGCGCCCCATCCCACTACGCATCCAACAGCTCACCGGCATTCGCGACGCCGATGTCGCCGCCGCGCCGACCCTGGACAAAGTCATTCCTGAGCTGTTGTCCTTTGTGACATCCGATGTGGCCGCGGTGGTTGCGCACAACGCCGGCTTCGACTTCAGCTTTTTGCAGGCCGCCGGGATCAACTTTCACCGTCCCGTTCAAGACACTTTCGAGCTGGCCTCCATCTTGCTGCCGGGGATGGCAAGCTACAACCTCGGCGAGCTGTGCCGCCAGATCGAAATTGCCCTGCCGGAAGCCCACCGCGCCCTGGATGATGCAACGGCCGCGGCCAACCTCTTTACTTATCTGCTCCGGCGGATGGAACAGCTTCCCTCCTGGCTTGTCACTACGTTGTTGACCTGTGGCGAAGGCTCCGGCTGGCCGCCGCTGATCCTGTTGGGGGAGCACTGCGAATGGTCTATCGAGCCGCTCCGCCCGCCTCGAGTCGAAGCGCCGCCCGCTCACTTCGGTTGGGACCGGGCGCCCGATTCGCTGCTCCTCGATTACGGCCCACCGCTTGTCCAGGCGTCGGCGGCGGAACTCACTTCCCTGTTTGCCGCAGACGGTCCGTTGAGCCGCCTGCTCGGTGGCCGTTATGAAGTTCGCCAGGGCCAGCAGGATATGGCCCAACGGGTGCTCGACGCGCTCAACTGCGGCGACCATCTCTTGATCGAGGCCGGCACCGGCACGGGCAAGAGCCTCGGCTATTTGCTGCCCGCGGCGCTCTGGAGTCTGCTCAACCAGCGCCGCGTCGTCATTGCCACCAATACCATTGCTCTTCAGGACCAATTGATCGAGAAGGACATCCCACAGGTTCAGGCCCTTCTGGCCTCAGTAGGCGCCCCACCGCTGCGGGCCGGCCTGCTCAAAGGGCGCAACAACTATCTCTGCACGCGCCGGCTCTTCACCTGGTATGTGAACCGGCGTCTTGCCGCCGCCGAGCTGCGCGTCCTGGCCCGGATTTTGGTCTGGCTTCTTGAGACGCGCAGCGGCGATGTCGGCGAGTTGTTCCTCCCCACGGCCGCGGAGCGGCTGATCTGGTCTCGCCTCTGTTCCGACCCGACGACCTGTACAAGCGAGCGCTGTGTGGGCGTGGGCGACCTGCCGGACGGCAGCCGCTTTGTAGATTTCTTCCTGCGGGCGCGCCAGGCCGCCGAATCGGCCCACATCCTCGTTGTCAACCATGCGCTGCTCCTAGCCGATATCGCGCTGGGCGGCAGGTTGCTGCCACCCTACAGCCACCTGATCGTAGACGAGGCCCACCGGCTGGAGGAGGCGGCCACCGACCAGCTTGGCTATCGAGTCAACTGGAGCTTGCTCGACGCGCAACTGGCGCGGCTCCAAAGCGGCGGCGACCTCTACCAGGGCATCATGCAGGGCGCCCGGCTCCAAGATGACGCTACGGCGCTGCAGGCGCTCCACACCGTCGCCCACCATGCCTATCAGACGGCGCGCGGGTTGCGCAGCTTTGCCCAGGCCGTTCTTGTCTTTGCCCAAAACCAGGAGGCGCTGCGCCACGATTTCACCTATTCCCAACGGCTTGGGCTGGACGGCCAGCTCCGCGCCCAACCGGCCTGGAGCGAGCTGGAAGTTAGCTGGGACCCGATCACGCGCGATGCCCATGCGCTCGTGCGCCACCTGGCCGCGCTGGTCCGGCTGATGGACCAGAATCGCTGGTGGCTCGAAGAACCGTGGGCGACGCTCTATCACGACCTCCAGGGGCTGCACCGCCAGGTGGAGGAGGCAATTGATTGGCTGGACCGTATCCTCTTTGAGCCGTTTATTCCGGGCGAGAGCGATATGGTCGCCTGGCTGGAGATCAATGAGCAGGTGAGCGAGGCGACCCTCGTTGCCGCGCCGCTCTTTGTCAACGAGACGCTTGAACGAGAGCTGGTCCATCGGAAGCGATCGGTCATCTTCACCGGCGCGACCCTGCGCACCGGCAGCGGCTTTAGCTTTATCCGCGACCGTCTCGGCCTCTGGGATGTAACCGCTTCGAGCGTGGACAGCCCCTTCGACTACCGCTCCAACACCCTGCTCTACTTGCCGAGCGACTTGCCGGAGCCAAATCAGGGGAACTACCAACAGGCGGTCGAACAGGCCATCATCCGCGCCGCGGTCGCCAGCTCCGGCGCGACGCTGGCCCTTTTTACAAACTACGCCCAGCTACGCGCCACGGCTGAGGCCATCCGTGCGCCGCTGGACAGGCTGGGGATCACCGTCTTGCAGCACGGCGCCGGCAGCCGCCAGCGGCTATTGCGCGAGTACCGTCAGGCAGAGAAGGCGGTCCTCCTGGGCGCACGCAGCTTCTGGGAGGGGATTGACCTGCCGGGGGATGAGCTGCGCTGTCTGCTGATCGTCCGTCTTCCTTTTGCCGTCCCTACCGATCCGCTGGTGGCAGCGCGCAGCGCCGAGCTAGAAAACCCCTTCCGGGACTATACGCTGCCCGATGCCATTCTCCGCTTCCGCCAGGGCTTTGGACGCCTGATCCGGCGCGCCAGCGACCGCGGCATTGTCGTCGTGCTCGACAGCCGCGTCTGGCGCAAGGAGTACGGCCAGGCGTTCTTGGAATCCCTGCCTGAATGTACGACGCGCCATGCGCCCCTTGCCAACTTGGATGTTGAGATTGACCGGTGGCTGCGTCGCGAGGTCGCTGCCGACCGTGTCCGCAACTGACGCTGCGCGCCGTATGCTCTTCAGGGTCCGAACGCCATCCTCCCTCCTTCGCGCCAGGCTTCAGCGCGCCATAGAGCGTATTTGGCGCTGGCTGCAACAGCCCTGGCTGCTGCTCATCTGCGCCTTGTTGAGCTTGCTGCTCTTGGCCGGCGCCTGGCTGCTGCCCCAGCTCCCCGGCCAGCTCAATGATGAGCCGGCCACCGCCAGCCGGTGGCTGCTTACCACCAGCAACACCTATGGCGTGTGGGGCAACCTCTGGCGGCTACTCGGCCTCTATAACGTGCTGCACAGCGGCCTGCTCCAACTGCTGCTGGTCCTGCTGGCCCTGCTGGGCGCAGTCCAACTTGCGGACCTGTTGGGCGCGCTGCGCCAGTTTATGGGGCTGGCAACCCTGTTGGAACGACCCGCCACGGCTGCCGGCGAGCCACTGCCTATCGCGCCGCTGCGCCCGGTCTATCGCCTGCGCACCGCCTATCATCAGGAAGTAGCGCCGGCCACCGCCGCCTTGGCCGCAGGGCTGGCGGAACGCTTTCCCACCGTTCAGCGTGTTGCGGTCGCCTTGCCGGCGGATGAAGAAGCCGCCTCGACCGAGCAACCCGCGCCTTCGCCGGCAGGCTCGCCGGACGACCAAGGGACAAATGGCCCACATGAGGTGCGCCTCCTCGGCGTCCGCCACCAGCCGGCGCTCTACCTGCGACTGCTGCTTCCCACCGGTCTCTGGATCGCGCTGGCGGGGGTGTGGGCGGCGATTGCCTTCGGCTGGCAAGTTGCATCGCCCACGCTGGCGCCGGGCGACGCCTACCGCTCAGTCAACCACGGTCTGGAGGTGCGCTATCTGCCGCCCACCAACGTGGAGAAACGGGTTGAGGAACAAGCTATAGGCGCGCCGCAGATGAGCGTGCGCGTAGACAGCCGCAACTTCACCTATACCGTGCCCAGCGCTGTCCAATTCCGGGTGGGCAGCGCCACAGCCCGGATCAGCCCCGGCGCGCCGGCCCTGTGGATTGCCTCGGCCGGCGGAGAACCGCTCTTGGCCCGGCCAGGCGAGACGGAGCGGCGTGAAGCCCTCGGCCTGGTTTTTCCGTCCGCAGGGAGTGAAGAATCCCTGCTTCTGCCTGATCTGGCAGCCGGATTGCGGCTGGTCCGCGCCGGCGCGCCGGGCGGCTTTATCTTGGAGCTATATCGCAGCACCACCGTGGAGCCGGTCATGCGTATCGAGCTGGCCCACAACGAGCCGGCGCTTGTCCCACTTGAGGAAGGGGATGCGCAGGACAAGGCGGCGCTCTGGATCGTCCCATTGCCGGCGCTCCAGGTGGATGTGCGCTACCTGCCTGGGCTGTGGCTGGCCTGGATAGGAGTGGCCGTGGCGCTGGTGGGCGTGGCCGGTCTAGGCCGCCAACCGGCATTCGCTTTGGTGCAAATTGGCCCGTGGCCGCCGGCGCGCGCCGTCGTGGTGCTACAAAGCTCTCATCCGGCAGAACTGGCCGCGCTGGCGCCTGATGCCGCATCGCCGGCAGCGGCGCAGCCGGAGGCTCAACCATGAGCCGCGCGCTTGGCTCTACCACAGGCGGCCCCGCGCGGCCCTTTATCATCGGCGTGGCCGGCGGCACCGGCAGCGGCAAGACTACGGTGAGCCGCCGTATTCAGGAGGCGGTCGGCGCAGAGCATCTAGCCTACTTACAGCACGACGCCTATTACCACGACCACAGCCACCTGCCGCCCGAAGAGCGCGCGCGCGCCAACTACGACCACCCCGATAGCCTCGACACGGCCCTGCTGCTGGCCCACGTCCAGAGTCTCTGCCGCTGGGAGCCGGTCCAAGCGCCGCTTTACGACTTTGCGCGCCATGCCCGCCTGCCACAGACGCAGTTGATCCTGCCGGCGCCTATAATCTTGCTGGAGGGGATCCTGCTCTTTGTGGAGCCGGCGCTGCGCGCACTGATGGACATGCGGATTTATGTGGACACAGACGCCGATATTCGCTTTATCCGTCGCCTGCACCGCGATGTCAACGAACGTGGCCGCACGCTTGAGTCTGTGATCTCGCAGTACCTCAACACGGTGCGCCCCATGCATCTGGAGTTTGTCGAGCCGAGCAAACGCTACGCCGATATCATTGTGCCGGAAGGAGGCAACAACCGAGTCGCCATGGAGATGATCGTCAGTCGCATCCAGGCCATCTTGTCCCAGCGGTGAGCAGCGCCGCTGGCCCCTATCCGCCGCCCTCTGTCGCCATGCCCGCTTGCATCCCCGTAGTCCTCGACATCGGCCCGGCGGTCCACCAGCGGGCCGGCCTGAGCCGCTACGCGGAGCGGCTCGCCGCTACCCTCTTGGACGGCTACCAGGATCAGGTCGCTCTGCGCCTGGTTTACAACGCCCATAGCGGCCACCGCCCGCCCCCGACCTTACACGC
>DATLZJ010000078.1:0-4715 GCA_035574055.1 Caldilineaceae bacterium | reverse complement strand
AGCTGAAAGTCCAGGCTCAAAGCGCAAGTCCACTCAAAGTGGACTGAGGGCAGGCGGGTCGTTGGACTTTTGCGGTCTTTGCGGTTGATTTTCTGATGCGAGTGTTCCTAGACCAAATCGGTTGCCGGCTCAACTATAGCGAGATGGAGACGCTGGCCCAGCGGCTGCGGGCGGTAGGCCATCAGGTGGTGGCTGCGCCGGAGCAGGCGCAAGTGGTCGTCTTCAATAGTTGCGCGGTGACAGCCGAGGCAAGCAAGACCAGCCGCCAGCGCATCCGCCAACTCCATCGCAGCAACCCGCAGGCGCGGCTGGCCGTCACCGGCTGTTGGGCCACGCTGGAGCCGCAGGCCGCGGCCGCGCTCCCCGGCGTGGCGTTGGTCGCGGAGAACGAGCGCAAGGACCTGCTGCACCTGTTGCTGGAGCCGTGGAGCACCGAGCTGGACGACCCCGCTGACCTGGCGCGGATGCAGCCGGACGGCACGCCCTTCATGGCGGATGAGCCGGCAGCGTATGAGCGGGCGGCGCGCACGCGCGCCTTTGTCAAGGTGCAGGACGGGTGCGACAACCGCTGTACCTTCTGCGTGGTGACGTTGGCGCGCGGCCAGGGGCGCAGCCGCCCCCTGGCCGCGGTCGTGGCCGAGGTCCAGGCCCAGGTTGCAGCAGGGGTGCAAGAAGTGGTGCTGACGGGCGTCCACCTGGGCAGCTATGGCCGCGACCTGGCCGGGGCCGAGCGCACGGACTTGAAGGCGCTGGTCGCCGCGCTGCTGGCCGAGACTTCCATCCCGCGGCTGCGGTTGAGCAGCCTGGAGCCGTGGGAGCTGGCCGAGGGCTTTTTCGAGCTGTGGGCCAAATGGCCGGGGCGGCTCTGCCCACACCTGCACCTGCCGCTCCAGGCGGGCACGGACCGGCAGCTCCGGCGCATGGCTCGGCGCTGTACGGTGGAGAGCTTCCGCCGATTGGTCGCAGAGGCGCGTGCGGCTATCCCTGGCCTGGTGGTGACGACCGATTTGATCGTGGGCTTTCCGGGGGAGAGTGAGGCGGATTTTTTGGAGGGCGCGGCCTTCGTGGAGGAGATGCGCTTTGCCCATGCCCACATCTTCCCCTTTAGCCCGCGCGCCGGGACGGCGGCAGCGCGCTTCGACGGCCAGGCGCCGGCTGCGGTGAAAAAGGAGCGGGCGCGCCATCTCCAGGCGATTGTGGAGCGAACGGGCCGGGCCGAGCGCCTGCGTTTTATCGGCGATCGCCGGCCCGTGCTCTGGGAATGGCCGCGGGGCGAGGCGCAGACGGTGTGGACCGGTTTCACCGATAATTATCTGCGGGTTATGGTCGAGGCGCCGGCCCACCTGCCCCTGCACAACACCATTACGCCGGTGCGCCTGGATGGGCTGCATGGCGATACGCTGCTGGGAACAATTGTGCCGCCCGAATCGGCGAGCATTGAGGACGGTGAAAGCAATCCCCACGCTTTTTTGCCGGGATAGTATCCTGACCGCACGAGCTGTGCGCCAGGCGCCCCCGTGCGGCATCCTGCCGCACCTACAATGAGATGCAGCAGGATGCCGCATCTATGGGATGAGCTGTTGCGGATCAAACAAGTCAGGCGAGCAAGTCAGAAATCATGGGCAGGATTCCAAAATGATGGACAGGATGAAGAAGGTAGGCGAGATGAGCGATCTATTGGCACAGTTGGACGAGCTACAGCATGAGGCGATGGCGGCGCTGGGCCAGGCGACCACCACCGACGCGACCCGCGCCTGGCACAGCGACTATTTAGGCCGCAAAGGGCGGCTGACCACCCTGCTCAGTGGGCTAGGCCAGTTGCCGCGCGAGGAGCGCCCTGCTGTGGGCAAGGTCGCCAATGAGATCAAGGTGCGGCTGGAGGCGGCGCTGGCAGAGCGCCAGGCGGCCATCGCCCAGGAGGAGATGACCCGCGCCTTGAGCGCCGAGGGGGTAGATGTAACCCTGCCCGGACGGCGCGCACCCGTGGGACGCTATCACCCTACCACGACGGCGCTGCGCGAGATTGTCGGCATCTTTGTGCAGATGGGCTTCCAGGTCTATGACGCGCCGGAGGTGGAGACCGACGAATACAACTTTGGCCTGCTCAACTTCCCGCCCGGCCATCCCGCCCGCGAGATGCAAGATACCTTCTTCACCACCAATCCCGATGTCATTTTGCGTACCCACACCAGCCCCGGCCAGATTCGGGTCATGCGTGAGGTTGCGCCGGAGCCGATCCGCGTCGTCCTGCCTGGCAAGTGCTATCGCAATGAGGACGTGACGGCCCGCTCCGAGATGATGTTCTACCAGGTGGAGGGGCTTGCCATCGGCCACAACATCACCTTCAGCGACCTGAAGGGGGTGCTGCTCAATTTCGCCAACCGGATGTACGGCGAAGGGCGCAAGATTCGCTTCCGCAAGTCGTATTTCCCCTTCACCGAGCCGAGCGTGGAGGTGGACGTGGACTGCGTGCTGTGTGGGGCCAAGGGCTGCCGCATGTGCAAATATACCGGCTGGCTGGAGATTTTGGGCGCGGGGATGGTGCATCCGGTGGTGCTGCAAAACGGCGGCTACGACCCGGCGGTCTTCAGCGGCTTTGCCTTTGGCATGGGCATTGAGCGCCAGGCGATCCTGAAGCGGGGCATTGACGATATTCGCTACTTCTACGACAACGACGTGCGCTTTCTGGAGCGGGTGGCGTGACTTTGGAGGCGCCGGGATGGGGCTGGCAGCTTAGCCGTATACTCGTTCTACCGCCAGGGCGGTGCCGCCGCCCAGACCGTGGCAGAGCGCGGCGATGCCTCGTCGCTTCTCCTCCTGCTGGAGCGCGTTGAGCAGCGTCACGATGATGCGCGCGCCTGATGCGCCGATGGGGTGGCCCAGAGCAATGGCGCCGCCGTAGACATTTACCTGCTCATCGTCAATCTCCAGCTCCCGGCGCAACAGGACGTTATTGAGGGCAAAGGCCTCGTTGTTCTCAAAGAGGTCAAAGTCCTCCAGTTGCATCCCCAGCCGGCGCAACAGCTTACGAATGGCCGGGATCGGCCCCTCCACAAAGCGCCAGGGGGTGACTGCGGCCCAGGCGCCGCCCAACAGCCGGGCCAGCGGGCGCAGCCCGAGCCGTTGCACAGCCTCGCCGCTGGCGAGCACCAGCGCCGCCGCGCCGTCGGAGAGCTGGCTGGAATTGCCTGCGGTCAGCACCCCGTCCTTGGCAAAGGCGGGCGGCAGGGTCGCCAGCGTCGCCGGATTGGTGTCAGGACGGATGCCCTCGTCGGCGTTGACGGTGGTCTGCTTGCGCCCCTGGCCTACGGTCACCGGCGCGATCTCTTGGGCCAGCTTGCCGCTCGCCGCCGCTGCGGCGGCGCGGGCGTGGGAGCGGCAGGCGACCTCATCTAGTTCAGTTCGTGAGACCTGGTGGAGCCGGGCCAGCCGCTCACTCTCCTCGCCCATTAGCTCTTGGGTCGTTGGGTCGCGCAGCCCATCATCCAGCAGCACATCGGCCAGCTTGCCCTGGTCGCCGGTCAACAGCTTATAGCCCCAGCGCGCTTGATAGCTCATCATGAAACCAGCCTGGGACATAGACTCGATGCCTCCAGCCAGCACCACATCGGCCTCGCCGGCGCGGATGGCCTGGTCGGCGTTCATGACTGCCATCATGCCCGATGAGCAGAGCATGTCCACGGCGTAGCCGTCCACGGTTTCGGGGATGCCGGCCTTGAGCGCGGCGTGACGGGGCAAGAGCTGGCCGTGACCGTGCTTCAAGATGTTGCCGAAGATGTAGAGGTCCAGGTCGCTTCCTTGCACGCCGGCGCGGGCCAGCGCCGCCTGCATCACCTGGGCGCCCATCTCCACCGGCGACAGCGCCACCAGCGCGCCGCCGAACTTGCCAATGGGCGTGCGCGCCGCGCCCACGATAAAGGTTTCACGCATGGGCATATCCCTCGCAAAAGGACCGCACGACGTTTAGGAAAACAAGCGATATAGCCCTCTCGACCGTAGGTGCGCTATCCTAGCGCAGGCTCTGGTCTGAGACACACATCGTGTTAGGCGCCTCCGTGCGGCAGGATGCCGCACCTACGGAACCCGGCCAACCGCGCCAGCGCATAGCGATAGCCGATGGCGACTCCGTGCGGCAGGATGCCGCACCTACGGAACTGCCTGCTGCTCACCGAAGTCGGGCTAGTCGAGCAGCTCGTAGGCCGGGAAGGTGAGGAACTCGATAAACGTCTCGTTCAGCACCAGCTTATCCAGCAATTCGGCGGCTTCCTCATAGCGTTGCGCGCCGCTGCCGCCCAGCTTCGCCAACTCTTCTTCCCGGATTTGGTTGTAAAGGTCCGCCGTCACGGGCCGGCCGTCGTCGAGTTTGGCGCCGTGGCGCAGCCATTGCCAGATTTGCGAGCGGGAAATCTCGGCGGTGGCCGCATCCTCCATCAGGTTGTTGATGGCCGCTGCGCCGTTGCCGTTGAGCCAGGCGTTGATGTACTGGAGCGCGACGCTCACATTGAGCCGCAGCCCGTCCTCGGTGATCTTGCCGCCCGGCACGCCCACGGCCAGAATCTGCTCGGCGGTGACATGCACATCCTCGCGCAGCCGGTCTTTCTGGTGGGGCCGGTCGCCCAACACACGGTCAAAGACCTCGGTTGCCAGCGGCACCAGGTCGGGGTGGGCCACCCAGGTGCCGTCAAAGCCGTCGCCCGACTCGCGCTCCTTGTCCT
>DATLZJ010000077.1:0-2399 GCA_035574055.1 Caldilineaceae bacterium | reverse complement strand
CGGCGTTAGCCCCAAAATGGCGCGGTCCAGCCGCTCGGCCTCGGCCTGGGTCCAGGCGCGCGCGTCTACTTGCGCCGAGGCTTGGGCGGCGACCACATTGGCGACCGTCCCACCGGAGACTGCCCCAACGTTGACGGTGGTGCCCTGGGCCGGATCGCTCAACCGGTGGAGCGCCAGCACCTGGTGGGCCAGCTCCTCAATCGCGCTGATGCCCTTTTCCGGCTCCACACCGGCATGGGCGGCGCGCCCGGTGATCTCGACAGTATAGCGGGCGACGCCCTTGCGGCTGGTCTTGAGCACGCCGCCGGGCAAGGGCGACTCCAGCACCAGCACATAGGCGGAGCGCCGCGCCTCTTCTTCGATCAGCGCGCGCGAGGTGGGGCTGCCGACTTCTTCATCGGAGGTGATGAGGATGGTGAGCGGGCGGGGCAGGGCCAGGCGCAGGTCATGCAGGGCGTGCAGGACACTCTCGACCAACATCAGGCTGCTCTGCATGTCAAAGATGCCCGGCCCATAGGCTTTCCCATCCTCGATGCGAAAGGGGTGGGTCGCCAGGCTGCCCACCGGCCAAACGGTGTCGTAGTGGCAGAGCACCAGCGCCTGGGGCCGGGCGGCAGCGTCCGGCTCGGTCGCCGGCGGAGCCATGCGGGCGCGCACATGATCGCCCTGCGTCGCAACCGGCAGGATGTCCACGTCCGCCCCGGCCCTCCGCAGCCGGTCTGCCAGAAAGGCGGCGAAGGCATCCAGCCGCGGCTTATCCTGGCTGGGCGTCTCTTGCACAACGAGCTGCCGGACCAATGCCAGCATCTCGGCTTGCCGTTCATCAAAGTAGGCCAATAGCTGCTGTCCGTCCATGGCTCCTCAGTCTGCACCGGTGGGTGGTGAGCAGGATGTTTGGTTGAGTGGTGGAAAAGGCGGCCTGGGCCGGGCAAACGGTACCGGTAGGCCGCCGAACCTGGCGGGCCGCTCCCTATCATAGCGGATACCCGCCAGGATAGACTGTACGGTACCTCCATGTTTCTTCTACAGGCTGGGCTGGCCTCGCCCGTAGCCTGGCTCTCTACAGAGCTTCAAGGGCGTGGGCGGGCCGAGCGGGCCAGTTCGACGGCCCGGTAAGCGTCCACTACGCCATAGCCCACGGCGTTGTTGGGTCGCTCATCCAGCTCGACTTGATAGACGCACGCGGCCGGGTCAGGCGCGGGCGCAATCAGGTCTATCAGCAAGCTTTCCTCGCCGGCGACTTCGGCAAGCTCCTCGCTCTCTTCCGGCGTGAGCAGGGGAGCCAGGCTGCCGGTGAAGGGCCGCGTCGCTTCCAGCAGGAGCGTTTCGGTGCGGGCAATGTCGCCGATCAACACTGGGTTGGCCGACCACATGAGCGCTACCACCCCGGCCACATGAGGCCCGGCCATGGAGGTGCCGCTGGCCGTGGCATAGCTGCTGTTGGGAAAGGCCGAGAGAATATCTACGCCCGGCGCGGCCAGGTCGGGCTTGATCCGCCCGCTGCCGTCCACCGTCACCGGCCCGGCGCTGCTGAAGGCGGCCAGGTTGCCGCCGCGGTCAACAGCGCCTACGGTCACCACCGCATCATAAAGGGCAATGGGGTCGGCGACAGTGCCGCAAAGGGGGCCGGCGTTGCCCGCCGAGGCGACGACGAAGATACCCGCGGCGCGCAGCGCGGCGACGGCGGGCGCAAAGACCTGGGCGTCACAGCCCTCATACTCCGGCGGGCAGCCCCACGAGTTGTTGAGTACATCGGCGGCGCGCGCCGGGTCGCCATCGTGGAATGGGTCGCCGCCCAACGGGAAAGGGGCCAGCATGAACTGCATACAGTCCAGGTATTTGGCCGGGTTGCCCAAGTTGCGTACCAGATTGGCACAGGCGATCCAGGTAGCGTCCGGCGCGACGCCGGTCTGCTCGCCCAGCACCGTGCCGAGGGTGTGGGTGCCGTGGCCGTCATAGTCCACTGGCGCAGGGCTGCCGTACCAGGGGTCGAACCAATGGTAGTCGTGGGTGGGCGAATCGTTTTGCTGCGCGCCCTGGTAGCGGTCGGCGAGGGCCGGGTGATCGAGCTGGACGCCTGAATCCGACTGGCCGACGACGATCCCCTGGCCGCGCGCGCCGAAATCGCGCCAGGCCCGATCCGCCCCAATAGCCGTCACATTCCAGACCGGCTCTGTGGGCGGCGGCGCTTCTCCGGTAATGGCTGCCAGCGGACCGGCTGTGGGGCGCAGGGCCGGGCTGACCAGCACCCGATCCACCTCCGGGCGCAGGCTCAACCAGAGGCGCACTGGCAGCCCGCCCTCCACCTCTATTGCATTGACCAGGTAGTAAGGGGTATAGGCCAGGCCGAGCCGGTCGAGCGCGCGACGCAGGCCGGCTTGGGTCGTATCGGCGTGGGC
>DATLZJ010000076.1:0-8418 GCA_035574055.1 Caldilineaceae bacterium | reverse complement strand
ATGCCGTAGCCGTGGCCGCGGCGGCAGCCTCCGCCGTAGCGGTCGCCTGGGGGATAGTAATTACCCCAAGGCTGCTCGCCACCTCCTCGCGCAGCGCCTCGTCAATCTCCTCCTCGGTCACGGTGATGCCGCGGGCAGCCGCCTGCTGGCGGATCACCTCCTCCCGGATCATCCGGTCCAGCACCTCAACGCCCAGGCTGAAGGGGCTACCCAAGGTGGCTTGAATCTGGCTGATCTGGCTGGCAAAGAAGCCTTGACCGCCGAACTGGCGCTCAAGCTGGTCCAGCCGCACCAATTGGTTTTGGAGTTGATTTTGCTCCAAAAAGACCCGCTTCCAGTAGTCGCGCGTGACGATCTCCGTACCGCCTACGGTAGCGACGCTGCTGCGCGGGCGGAGAAAGAACTCGTTGACCAGCCCAAAGACGATCACCACCGCTGCCAAACCGAGCGCAATGGCGGTGCCGATCATCAGCCGCCGGTTGCGCTCGCGGTCGCGAGCGCGAATCCGGTGCTCCTTGCGCGTCAGCTCCCGCTGTTGTTCTTCGGCACGGGGTTTCCGCCTGGCCATCGCTTACCTGCGCTTCCGGACAATACGGGTTTGGTCAGCCGTGTAGGGCAACAGGGCCAGGTGGCGCGCCCGCTTGATGGCCCGGACGATGCGACGCTGTACTTTGGCGCTCACGCGCGTCTTGCGCCGCGATAAGATGCGCCCGCGGCGGTCCAAAAAACGAGAGAGCAGCGGGATGTTCTTGTAGTCTACATCTTCAGGGCGGACTTCATTGCCGATGCGCCGCCCCCGGCCACTTTTCTCACGCTGGACATACTCGGCAGGGCCGGAGACATACAGCTCGTCTTCTTCAGACTCATCCTCCTCGTCCTCCTCCTCGTCGTCATAGTCATCATCGTCCTCGTCGTCATCCAACGCACGCGGGGCTTGGAAACCAGGTTCTCGACGGACAGGAGGGGCCTGCTCGGCAGCCGGTTGCACAGCCGCCGTCGCCTCCGGGCGCCGTGCTTGTTGTTCTTCTTGTTCCTCTTGGGGAGTATTCAGTTGGTCGCTCATGGGTCTTTCCTATTTCTCACCTAGACAGATCAATCCTACGACAGATCAATCCGCGTTGCTGACGTTAGCGGCTATGCAAGCCGGCGCCTACTCATCCGTGCGGATCAGCAGGTAGCGCACGACGTTCTCGTTGAGACGCAACAGCCGATCCACCTCACCTGCGCCCTCCGGCGGCATGGTGAAACGATGCAACACATAATGACCCTCGAAGTGCTTGCCGATAGGGTAGGCCAGCCCACGCCGCCCCCACAGCTCGGTCGTGGAGACAGACCCGGACTGGCTGGCGACGAGCTGGCTCACCCGCTCGTTAAAGCTCAGTACGCCCTGCTCGTCCATCTCCGGCTGTAAAATGTAGACCAACTCGTATTCCCGTGGCTCGGAATTGGCCATGCTCACGTTCTCCTTTTCACTCGTGTCTTTCTCTGGAGAAGCCCGCAAGACCGCCCTGCGAGCAGAAAGAACGAGGGGCCGAGCGTATACGGCCCCTCGTTGCAGACCATCGTACAGCATACCACGACCGGAGAAAGACACCAAATTTCCGTGACGGCTGCTTCGTCATCTCTCGATCTGCCACGCCGAGGCGCCAGGCGGAGTCTGCCGGACGCTCAGGCGACCGGGGCCTCGAAGTGGTCCAGAACTCGAACCTCCTTAGCGGCGGGGCCGCGCTCCCCCTCGCCGACGGCAAACTCCACCAAGTCGCCAGGGCGAAGCCGTGCGTCGCCAGCCAGATCAGAGCCATGCACAAAAATCTCCGGCTGATCCTTGCGCACGATAAAACCGTAACGTTTCCGCACATTGAACCACTTGACCAGCCCGCGCTCGCGACCGGGTGGGGGGAGCAGGGCGCGGCAGCCGGCGCAGTAGATAGGCGCGGGCTGGCCGGCGGCATGGGCCGCCCGTTGCTCCTCGCTAGACCAGAGAAAGGAGATGCCGCAGCGGTCGCAGTAGCGGGTCTGGTCATGAAACTGCTCTGCCATAGTAGACGTGACTCCTCACCAAGATTTGACATTCACTAGGGGTGCTGATAGGATGAAGCTGTACTGAGCGTGTGCTCGTTTGCCCTTACGGGCTGATCCTATGTGCATCATGGCGACGTGGCCAAGTGGTAAGGCAGGGGTCTGCAAAACCCCGATCGCCGGTTCGAATCCGGCCGTCGCCTCTCTTGATCCCAGCCAGGCGCCGCCCCTTGCGGCGCTTTATTTTTGCCTTCATGGTTTTTGTTTTCGTCGGAATTGTACCCGACCTGGCGGCGAGACTCCAGCCCAACGCCCACCGGCATAAGCCGTGGGCGTTTTTTTGTCCCTGACGCGCCGAACTCTCCACTGAAACAACAGGGTAGGCAATTGACGATAGGCAACTGCACAACCGGCAACTATAGGCGCAAGCCTGCACCTAATCTGCCAAATCTTCTGCCGATCCTATTCCGCCGGGAAATGTATCATGATCTCGTGAACAAAAAAAGAGGCGCTTCGTGAACAGTCGTAGGGGCGGTATTCGGCGCCACTCGTGGCGCGCACGCGCCGGCAAGGCTCAGGCAGAGGCGGATGCGGCCTTACCGTAGGTGCGGTAGGATACCGCACGCTCCTGAAAGATATCACGTACACATCACGTACAGCGGCCAATCGCCCAACTGGGCGTGGTCCGCTGGTGTCCACGTGCATAGGGAAGAGATGAAGAAGAGAGAGATGAAGAAGGGAGGCGCCGGCTCGTTGCCTGGTTGCAGCCGAGTTGTACACGATAGCGGGCCGGCTATGGCAGCATCTCGCCCAACGGCCTGAACTCGTGACCACCACCAAAAAAGAGGTGCGGC
Organism: Caldilineaceae bacterium; assembly: GCA_035574055.1. Lineage (GTDB taxonomy): Bacteria > Chloroflexota > Anaerolineae > Caldilineales > Caldilineaceae > QEUY01. The sequence continues at coordinate 5,545 of DATLZJ010000076.1, read as the reverse complement.
GGCGTTTTGCGGGCGCCTGGGCACATGCGCCGCCAGAAAGCCGTGCGGTAGGATACCGCACCTACTTCCATCTATCGTAGGCTATCGTAGGTGCGCTATCCTAGCGCACGCGCTGGCACTGCGCGGCAGGATGCCGTGCGCTTTGCTCATGCGCAGATTGGTCCTTCAGGAGAGAATCTACGGGCTGTCACCTCACACCGAGCACCGAAGCCGTGTTCTCGATTTGATGAGACAGAACACGGCGGCGAGACGTATACTCTTTGTACATTATCTGTATTGTATACATGGATATACCTTCGCAGTAGTGCCTGATACCGTGTGGAGGTGAAGGACAATTCGCCATACTGTTGGCGACAGGGTTTGTCCCACAGAGGCCCCACTGAGCCGATGAGCCACTGGCGACTTTCCTACAGTGGCCCCGATCAGGCCATGATACATTAAGGATAGCCGGCTCACCGGGCGCTCGACAACGGCGGGTAACTTCACCGGCCTGACGGGGCAGTGAAGTTACCCTGGACGCTTCGTCCATCATCGCTCACCATCGGGCGCACCTCGTCATTCATCTAAGTCATTCACCTAATTGATGCTTGTGGCTCCTTGCTGGGCCGCCACAACGCCAGCAGATGCTGGACCAGAACATGCCGGGATAGTTGGCTGGATAAGCTGAGGGTATGGAGCGACTTATGGACTTCCGGAGGACGAGAGGACGGCGGCGACTGATCTGGCTCGCCGCGCTGTGGGGGGCTGTGCTGCTGGCCGGCTGCTCATTTCGCCGGCCCCAGCTTCCCACGATTCCACCGCAGTTGGCGCAATTATCGGCTGAGTTTGACGAATATCTCATCGCCTATCGCGAGCGATACCAAATCGGCCCGCGTCCGGCGAGCGACCCCTTGGGCGTGGCGGAAGCCTATCTGCGCCAATACCAGCCGGGGCCATTACCTCGTGTCTTCCAGACCACGATTCTCTATGACCGCAACGGCGTCAAGTTGGCCGAAATCATAGACGAGGGCTACCGCACCTGGGTCCCCTTAAACCGCATCTCTCCCCATCTGCTGGACGCCATCATCGCCACCGAGGACGCTACCTTCTACTCGAACCCCGGCTATGACCCGCGGCGGGTGCTTGGCGCCATGATGCAAAACGCCGAAGCGGGCGAAGTGGTATCGGGCGCCAGCACCATCACCATGCAGTTGGCGCGTAACCTCTTTTTCACGCCGCGCGAGCGTTTTGAGCAATCCATGGAGCGCAAAGCCTTTGAGGCGCTGCTGGCCCAGGACTTGACCCATCTCTACACCAAAGGCGAGATTTTGGAGATGTATCTAAATCTCGTCCATTTTGGCCGCCAGCTCTATGGCGTCGAGGCTGCGGCCAACTTCTACTTTGGCAAGAGCGCCGCCGAGCTGACACTGGCCGAAGCGACGCTGCTCGCCGGTATTCCGCAGAAACCGGCGGACTATGACCTGTTCACCAACTTCAATGCCGTCAAGCAGCGCCAGCGGGTGGTGCTGGACTTGATGGTGCGCCACGGCTTTTTGAAGGCCCCAGAGGCCGATTTTGTCTTTGCCCAATCGGTGAAGCTCAACGACAACATCGAGCGCCCGCCGGTGCTGGCGCCCCACTTCGTCCAATATGTGACCGCGGAATTGAATGAACGGTTGGGCGACCTGGACATCCGCCGGGCCGGGATGCGCGTCTTTACGACCCTGGATATACGAATGCAGGAGCTGGCCCAGGGCATCGTGCGCGAGCAGGTGGCGAAGCTCCAGCCCCAGTTCAACCTGAGCAATGCGGCCCTCGTCGCGCTCAAACCGGGCACGGCGGAGGTCCTCGCCATGGTGGGCAGCGCCGACTTCAACAACCCGGAGATTGACGGCCAGGTGAATGTGGCGGTGCGGCTGCGCCAGCCAGGCAGCGCCATCAAGCCCATCCTCTATGCCATCGCGCTCGACGACAATCTGATCAGCCCGGCAACCATTATCTGGGATGTGCCGGCGCGCTACAAGTTGAGCGACACTGACGAGTATCGCCCGCGCAACTACGACGATCAGTTTCACGGGCCGGTGACGGTGCGCACCGCGCTGGCGAACAGCTACAATATTCCGGCAGTCAAGCTGCTGGACGCCGTTGGCGTCGAGCGCATGTTGGCCGGCGCGCGCGCCATGGGCATCCAGAGCTTAACACGCGACACCGATTGGTATGGGTTGAGCTTGACCTTGGGCGGCGGCGAGGTCACGTTGCTGGACCTGACGACCGCCTACCATACGCTTGCCAACGGCGGGCGGTACAAGGCGCCGCAGGCCATTCTGTTCACGACCGGCGGGCCGCCGGGTACCGATATCGCCATGGACACCGGCCCTGGGGAACAGGTGATCGCGCCGCAAAGCGCCTATCTAGTCACGCACATCCTGAGCGACAATGAGGCGCGTTCATTGGAATTTGGCTCCGAAAGTATGCTCAAGTTGAGCAGACCCAACGCCGCCAAGACCGGCACAACCACCGACTGGCGCGACAATTGGACGGAAGGCTATACCCGCTATCTGGTGGCGGGCGTCTGGGCGGGCAACAGCGACGGCCGGCCCATGCGTAACGCCAGCGGCATCACCGGCGCAGCCCCCATCTGGCATACCTTTATGGAGGCGGTGCTGGCCGATCCGGCGCTGCTCCAGATGTTGGGCGCGCCGGCAGACCCGGCCGCCTGGGAATTTGTCCCGCCGCCCGATATTGTGACTGCGCCGATTGAATGCCCACAAGGGATTACTTGCAACGAGACGGAGCTTTTCTCGCGGCGCTGGCTGGCGCGCATGGGCGAGCTTGGCCCCCAGGGCGATAGCGTCATCACGGCCAATATGCGGGCGGTCTATGTAGACCGGGGCAACGGCCAGCGAGCCATCGGCGCGTGTAGCGCCCTCGAAGGGGAGGAGCGCCGGCTCTTGCGCATGCCCTTTGGCCTAACTCGGACCCTGCCGGAGGTAGCGCCGGAGTTGATTGTGGAGGCCCGGCCCGGCAGCCGCGACCCGCTGGCCCCTCCCATTCCCCAGCGCCCAGTGGCAGACTCACGGGCGCTGCTCGATACGCTTGGCACAGCGCTCAACTTTGACCTAGACGAGGAGCGGCTGCGCCGCATTCGCCAGGAGCAAGCCGAGGCATTGAGCTGGGGCGGGCGCAACCGGCAGGCGCTCTATCTTGGCCCATGCGACGAGGCGGAGAACGTCGCTCGCTTTATGTATGGCGATGCAGTGCGCCGGGTGGTGGTCGCAGGCGCGACCGAACAACTGGCGGTGGAGATGGAAGAGAGCCAACGTGAGGCCGATGGCCGGGGTGTGCTGGCTGCCGCGGCGCCTCCGCCGGCGTCAGGTTCCAGCAGCTATGCGCCCCTTGGCGTCGCCCACGATGCCAACTGCGGCGGGAACATGGTCTTAGGTCAGGTGGTGAACGCCCAGGGCCAGCCGGTGGCCGGCGTCACCATCACCTATTCGGACCCGTTCGGCAACATCATGCAGACCGCCACCAGCGGCTCGCCGCAGGGCTATGGCTCCTTTAGCTTCCGGATCGCCGTTCCCGACCAGGCCCATACCATCACCATCACGGCGGCGGGCGGCAGCGCCGCGGCCAGCGTACCCCATTTGCAGGGTGGCCCCACCGACCAGGGCTGCCACTACGTCATCTGGCGCGGGGCAGACTAGCTTCTCTCCCGCACTTCCCTCCCGCGCCAACTTCAGAAGCCGCGACCTGATGGCAAGGTCGCGGCCCTTTTCTGGCGATCGGCACTGTTTTGCAGCAGGGTTGGCGCGGGCGCTGGCCGTGGAACCCTCAGACGCATTCCCTACGTTTTCTCTACGAGCAGCAACGCGCAGGCTGCCGGTCGTGGTTGTGCCATATCTCCCAACCGCGACGGTGCGTATATTAGACGACAATGGGGCCGACTATGCATCAGCAGGAGAGGAGACAGCAACAGCCGCCCAACCGGTCCGGGCGGTCGTTCACCTGGTTGGCCGGATGGACGGCTCTCTGGCTCGTGGCCGGCCTGCTCTTGAGTGGGTGCAGCAACCTGCTGGGGAGCCGCAGCCAGATGCTTGGCAACCGCAGGGTCGCCGACCCGATGCTGGCCGCCGAGGCTTATCTGCGCCAATACCAACCGGGACCGCTGCCCCGTGTCTTTCAGACCACACGACTCTATGACCGCAACGGCGTGCTGCTCGCCGAGACCTTCGGCGAGGGACGGCGCACTTGGGTAGGGCTGGATCAGATCTCTCCGCTGCTCATCAATGCCACCATCGCTGTTGAGGACGCGACCTTTTACAGCAACCCCGGCGTGGATGCCCGGCGCATTGCCGGCGCGGCCATCCAGAATCTCCAGGAGGGTGAAATCGTCTCCGGCGCCAGCACCATCACCATGCAGTTGGCGCGCAACCTCTTTTTGGGCGATGACCAACGCTACGACCAAACGGTGGACCGCAAGGTGCTGGAGGCCGGGCTGGCCCAGGAGCTGACCGAGCTGTATAGCAAGGACGAAATCCTGGAGATGTATCTGAACCTGCTCAACTACGGCCAGCTTGCCTATGGCCCGGAGGCCGCCGCCAAGGTCTACTTTGGCAAGTCCGCCGCCGATCTGACGCTGGCCGAGGCGACTTTGCTGGCCGGCTTGCCCCAACAACCCGCCAACCTGAATCCTTATGAAAACTGGGAAGCGGCTCGCGCCCGCCAGCGGGTGGTGCTTGATCTGATGGTGCGCCACGGCTATCTGACCGAAACCGAGGCCGATGCCGTCTACGCCGAGCCGATCCAACTGGCCGGCGACCCGGGCCTGGCGCCCAACCTGGCCCCCCACTTTGTCCAATATGTGATCGAGCAGCTCAACGCCAGCCTGGGCGAGGAATACATCCAGCGCGCCGGTTTTCAGGTGATCACTACCCTGGACCTGGAGTTACAACAGATGGCCCAGGCCGTGGTAGCCGCCAAGGTGGCCGAGCTACAGCCGGTCTTTGACCTCTCCAATGCCGCGCTGGTGGCGTTGTTGCCGAGCAACGCCGAATTGTTGGTCATGGTCGGCAGCGCAGATTTCAACAATGAGGCCATCGCCGGCCAGGTGAATGTCGCGATCAGCCCCCGCCAGCCAGGAAGCGCCATCAAGCCGATCCTCTACGCCACCGCCCTCGAAGACAATCTGGTCAGCCCAGCCAGCGTCATCTGGGATGTGCCCGTGACCTATACGGTCGGCCTACCCGGCAACCTGGCAGGCGCCCAGATGGTCGCGGGCAGTGAGATGATCTACCGGCCGCGCAACTATGACGAGCGTTTTCATGGACCGGTGACCGTGCGCAGCGCGCTGGCGAACAGCTACAACATCCCTACGGTCAAGCTGCTGGATGCGTTGGGCGTGCCGCGCATGTTGGAGATGGCGCGCGCCATGGGCGTCCATAGCCTGAACCAAGACAGCTCCTGGTACGGATTGAGCCTGACCTTGGGCGGGGGCGAAGTAACGCTGCTGGACCTGACCACCGCCTACCATACGTTGGCCGCCGGCGGGGTCTACCGGCCACCCAAG
>DATLZJ010000075.1:0-2628 GCA_035574055.1 Caldilineaceae bacterium | reverse complement strand
CCGGCGACACCCACGCCGGCCCCACCCGCGCCACCCCCCGCGGCGCGTGCGCCTGGTCTGGCAGACTTGGACGGCGAGGCCGATGAGGAGGCTGCCGAGGCAGTGGCTGCGCCCGCCGATCCAAAGGCCGATGAAGCCATGGCCGCGATGGCCGTCGAGCTGCTCAGCGAGATGGTCCGGCTGATGGGCTTTGACGCCCAGATCACCGCCTCCTGGCAAGCGCCGGACGACCCGGGCGGAGACCGGTACCTGCTGCTCGACATTCACGGCCCGGACGTCAGCCCGCTGATCGGTCGCCGGGGAGAGACCCTCGCCAGCATCCAATATTTGGTGCGGCTCATGGTCAACCAGCGGCTCAAACAATGGAAGAACATCGTCGTAGACGTGGAGCATTACAAGGAGCGCCGGGTCGCCCAGTTGACGCAACTGGCGCTGCGCATGGCCGAGCAGGTGACTCAATCAGGCCGCGCTGTTTCCCTGGAGCCGATGCCCCCCAACGAGCGGCGCATCGTCCATCTGGCCCTGCGCGACCATCCCACCGTTTACACCCAAAGCTCCGGCGAAGGAGACCGGCGTAAGGTCCACATCGTTGCCAAGGGCTAAGGTCGCCGAGGGTTCAGGTTGCCTGCGGATCGCTTGCCATTGCCTGTCTACGCCCCGCCCTTGCGGCGGGGTTTTTGTTGCCATTCTCGCCGCCAAGCAGCCGGCCTGTTCCGGTTTGCTTTGACCAAGGATAGGAGCCATGCTACAATCGCACACGGATCAGCATCCGACAGATCAGCGTCCGACAGCTCAGTATCCGCCAGCACGGCATCCGGTAGAAGAGACGGTGAACCAGGAGACGCCCCGCCCGGATATTCTGCTCGTCGGCCATGTCACTTGTGATCTGGAAAGCGCCGACCCCAACAGCGCCTGTCGCTTGGGCGGCACGGTCAGCTTTGCCGCCGTCACCGCCGTGCGCTTGGGGCGCAAGCCGATCGTCATTACTCGGGCTGCCGCCCACACCGATCTCTCTGAGCTGCCCGCCGGCATTGACCTACATGTGCTGCCGTCGCCGGTGACGACGACTTTTGCCAATGTCTATACCGACCACGGTCGCGTTCAATACTGCTACGCCCAGGCGCTGCCCATCACCGTACAGGATATTCCACCGCATCTGCGCCGCCCGCGGGCCGTGTTGCTCGGCCCATTGGTCAATGAGATTGAGCCGGCTGTCGCCGGCATCTTCGGCGATGACACCTTGGTCGTGGCCGGGCCGCAAGGGTGGATGCGCGAATGGGACGCCAGCGGTCGTGTCCATGCCAAGCCCTGGGATACAGCCGACGCCATCCTGCCGGAGCTTGACGTGTTGGTGCTTTCACTGGAGGATATTGACTTCGACCTGAGCCGGCTCGACCCCTTTATCGCCCAAGTTCCTTTGGTGGTGTTGACCGAATACCGAGATGGCAGCACCGTCTACCAGCGCCAAGCTGACGGCAGCATCGTCCAGGTGAAGATTCCGCCCCGGCCCGCCAATGAAAAAGACCCGACCGGCGCAGGCGATATCTTCGCGACGGCTTTCTTGATCCGGCTGCAAGAGACCGGCGACCCGGTTCATGCGGCTCGCTTCGCCAACGTGACCGCCTCCTTTGGCGTTGAGGAGGTCGGCGTAGCCGGGATTCCCAGCCGTGAGCAAGTGATGGCCTACCTGGCCGGCCATCCCATGCCGGACGCGGCATCGCTCTAGGGGCCGGATGCGCGGCGCGTCCGGCCGGCAACGCGCTCGGAATCGCTCGGACGATCCGGCGCGAGCCTGTCAAGCGCAACTTGCCATGACTGCCAAAATCTACGCTTTTGCCAACCAAAAGGGTGGCGTGGCTAAGACGACCACCACCGTGAACCTGGCCGCCTATTTGGCGGCTGCGGGCCGGCGGGTGCTGGTCGTGGATACCGACCCCCAGGGCAACGCCACGACCAGCTTGGGCGTGGACCCCCGCACGTTGGAGCTGAGCCTATACAACGTGCTCATCGAGCAGACGCCGGTGCAAAAGGTCCTCACCCTCACCGACCGGGTGGGGCTGGACCTGGTGCCCTCGACCACCGATTTAGCCGGCGCCGAAGTTGAGATGGCGCGGTTGATGGCGCGCGAGCGGCTGTTGGAGCGGGCGCTGCGCCCTGTGCTGGCCCACTACGACTATATTCTGATTGACGAGCCGCCCAGCCTGGGCCTATTGACCATTAACGGACTGACCGCCGCCAGCCACGGCGTGATCATTCCCGTCCAATGCGAATATCTGGCTCTAGAGGGTCTCAGCTTGTTGCTGGATACCATTCAGCAGGTGCGAGATGTGCTGAACGAGCGGCTGAAGATTGCGGGCGTTGTGCTCACCATGTACGATAGTCGCACCAACCTGGGCCAACAGGTCGTCCAGGAAGTGCGCGCCTATTTTCCGGATGAGGTCTTTCACACCATCATCCCGCGCAATGTGCGGCTCAGCGAAGCGCCCAGCTATGGGAAGACGATTTTGAGCTACGCGCCTACGAGCGCCGGCGCGCTGGCCTACCAGGCGCTGGCCCACGAGTTCATGGAGCGTGAAGAGAATGCCCTGACTGGGGTGCCCGAAGTATAATGATCCGGACCGGCTTGTC
>DATLZJ010000074.1:0-5464 GCA_035574055.1 Caldilineaceae bacterium | reverse complement strand
GGCTGGCGCTGGGCCTGGGGCTGCGCGGCCAGGCTGACCCCGCCGAGGCGCAGCGGATGATCGAGCGCGCGCTGGACCTTGGGGTGAACCTGATTGACTGCGCCAATCTCTACTCGCCCCTAGATATCCACGCCAACGTCGGCCAGTCCGAGGAAATCCTTGGTCGCGCCATTCGCGGGAAGCGCGACCAGGCGGTGATCACCACCAAGGTTGCCGGACGTGTAGGGCCGGGGCCGAATGACGTTGGCCTCTCCCGTGTCCATATTTTGCGCGAGATTGACCGGTCGCTGGCGCGGCTCGGCGCCGACTATGTGGATGTCTATCTGGTACATGTGTTTGACCCGACGACGCCGCTGGAGGAGACGGTGCGCGCGCTCGACGACGTGGTACGCGCGGGCAAAGCGCGCTATGTGGGCTGCTGCAACTTTGCCGCATGGCAGGTCTGCCGCGGCCTTTGGCTGGCCGAACGAAGCGGCCTGACCCCCTTTATGTGCGTCCAGAATCAATATAGCCTGCTGGAGCGGGGGCCGGAGCGTGAGCTGATGGGCCTGGTCAAGGCGCTGGGGCTGGGGATGATGGCCTATAGCCCGTTGGCGATTGGCTTATTGAGCGGCCTCTACCGGCCCGGAGAGCCGCCGCCACAGGGCAGTTTTTGGCAGCAGCGCGGGAGACAAGAGCGGTTCGAGCGGCTGATGGCCGGACAGCCCGGCAGGGTCATTGGGGAAGTGCTGGCAGTTGCTAGGGAACTGGGCAAGACGCCGGCCCAGGTGGCGCTGGCCTGGGTGCTCTCCCACCCGGAGGTGACGTGTGCCATCACCGGCGGCGACACGATAGCCCATTTGGAGGACAATGTGGGCGCATTGGGCTGGAGTCTGCCGCCGGAGCTTCGTGAGCGGCTGGACAAGGTGTCGCAGACGCCTGACCTGCTGGACGCGTAGGCGGCCCAGGAGCCAACGTGGATGCCTGATTCACAAGGCCGGACAAAAGCCATCGTCAACGGGCGGCTGGCGCTGCCCGACCGCATCGTGGACGGGCAGGCGCTGCTCATCTCGGAGGGGCGCATTGCCGGGCTGGTTGCTCCCGCAGCCGTGCCGCCGGAGGCTGAGGTGACCGACGCCGCCGGGCGGCTGGTGACGCCGGGGCTGATTGACCTGCATATCCACGGCGCGCGGGGATATACGTTCAACGACGCCACACCTGCGGCCTTTGCCGCCATCACAGCCGCGGCCGCGTCGGCTGGCGTCACCGGCCTGCTGGCGACGACCGCCACCGGGCCGCTGGACCAGCTCGAGGCGGCGCTCCGGCAGGCGGCGGCCTGGGTGCGCCACGGTATAGGTGATGAAGAGACCCGTCCTCTCGGCGCTCAACTCTTGGGCGTCCATGTCGAGGGGCCGTACTTCGCGCCGAGCCAAGCAGGCGCACAGGACCCGGCCCACCTCCGCATCCCGACCGATGGCGCGTATGCGCGCCTCTTGGACTATACAGAGGTGATCCGCATCTTCACCTATGCGCCGGAGCTGCCGGGCGCATTGGCGCTGACGCAACGGTTGGTCAGGAGTGGGATCGTGCCCGCGGCCGGCCACAGCGCGGCGCGCGAGGAAGACCTGCGCCCCCATCTGGATGCAGGGCTGCGCCATATGATCCATATTTGGAGCGGCCAATCTTCGACAATACGCGAAGGACCGTGGCGCAAGCCTGGCCTGCTGGAGGTCAGCCTGGTGGACGAGCGCCTCACCGTGGAGATGATCGCTGACGGCAAGCATCTGCCCTCGACGCTCATGCGGCTGGCCTACAAGTGTGTTGGCCCGGACCGGCTGTGCCTCATCTCCGATGCGACCAGCGGGGCTGGATTGCCGGAGGGGGCGCGCTTCCGCATGGCCGAGCTGGAGTATGAGGTACGCGACGGCGTGGGCATGTTGCTGGATCGATCGGCCTTCGCCGGCAGCACAACCCTGCTCAACCGGATGGTCAGGATTGTGATTGAGCAGGTAGGCGTGCCGCTGGTCGAGGCGGTACGCATGGCAACGCTGACGCCGGCGCGCGTGATCGGCGTGGATGGCCGGAAGGGCAGCCTGGACGTGGGCAAGGACGCCGATGTGGTGATCTTTGAGGAGAATTGGCAGCCGTGGCGGGTGATGATCGGCGGAGTGTGGCTACCGGTCGCGGCGCATGTTGAGACGGGGAGGCAATGAGCGACCAAATTCCGGCAGAGCCGGCGCCCGTGCGCCGGCTCCAGGTGGACGGGCTGCCCATCGCGGTCTATGCCACGAATGAGGAGATGGGCTTGGCCGCAGCTCTGGCTGCGCGGCGGGTGTTGGCGGATGCTATCGCCCAGCGAGGGGAGGCCAATGTTATTCTGGCAACGGGGAACTCGCAACTGAGCTTTCTCCATGCGTTGCGTGACTTGGGGGGAATTGAATGGGCGAAGGTGCGCGTCTTTCATATGGACGAGTATCTGGGCCTGGACCCGGCGCACCCGGCCAGCTTTCCGCGCTTCTTGCGGGAACACATTTTGGATGCGGTGCAGCCGGGCGAATTCTATCCGGTGCCGAGCCGCCCGGACGATGTTGAGAGGGCGTGCCGGGACTATGAGGCGCTCTTGCGGGCCTATCCGGCAGACCTGGTGGCCCTGGGTTGGGGCGAAAACGGCCACATCGCCTTCAACGACCCGCCCTATGCCGACTTTGATGATCCGGTCTGGGTCAAGGTGGTGGCGCTGGACGAGACCAGCCGCCGCCAGCAGGTAGGCGAGGGCCACTTTGCCTCCTTGGACGAGGTGCCAACCCATGCCATTACCTTGACGGTTCCGGCGTTGCTGGCGCCCAGGCGCATCCTGGCGATTGTGCCGGAGGCGCGCAAGGTCGCCGCGGTGCGGGCCTGTCTTTACGGGCCGGTGAGCGAGACACATCCAGGCTCGATCTTGCGCACGGTGGATCACGCACAACTCTATTTGGACCTGGACTCGGCTGCTGGTTTGGCTGCCTGATTTGCTTTGTAACGCGTACGGTCTTTCGTAACGGCGGTGTCATGCTGAAGCGTGCGCTATCCTAGCGCACCTACAGCGGAAGCCGCTATGTCGCGCTTATTTTTCTTATACTCCTCCAAACCCTGGGCCAATGTGTTGCCGAAAGGCGGCGCGTGCGAGTGGCAATCACTCAAAGAAGAGGTAATCCTCAAGAAGAGCGAGTAGAGGAACATATAGGAAATAGCAAGTAGGAGATAGGAGGTAGAGGTCGTAGTGGAGGCTGCGGCCTGCCTATTTTCTACCTTCTATCCCTATTTTCTCTCCGCGAATAGAGGACAGGTGAGGGATGCGAGCAGCAGCGCGCATGGCGCAGTTTGAAGAGTCCATTATCCGCGAAATGACGCGCCACGCCATGGAGCATGGCGCGATCAACTTGAGCCAGGGCTACCCCGACTTCGACCCGCCGCAGCCGGTGATTGACGCCGCGGTCGAGGCGATCCGCCGGGGCGAGAACCAGTACACGGTCACTTGGGGGTACCCGCCCCTGCGCGAGAAGCTGGCCGAGGTCTACAGCCCCCGGTTGGGCCGGCGCCTGGACCCGGATCTGCACATCACTGTGACCTGCGGCGTCACCGAAGGCATTGTGACGGCGGTCATGGGGGTGGTGGACCCTGGCGATGAAGTCTTGATCGTGGAGCCGGCCCATGAGAACTTCCGGCCTGCCGTGGTGATGGCCGGGGGTACGCCTGTGCCGGTTCCGCTGGAGCCGCCCGACTATCGTCTGGACCCGGAGCGGCTGGCTCGCGCCATTACGCCACGCGCGCGGGCGATCCTGATCAACACACCCCACAACCCGACCGGCCGCGTCTTTGACGATGAGGAGATGGCGGCGCTGGCAGAGCTGGCCCAAGCTCACGACTTGGTCTTGATCACCGACGAAATCTACGAGCATATCCTCTATGATGGCCGCGTCCACCTATCGCCGGCCCGGCGTCCGGGGCTGGAGGAGCGCACGGTTACCGTGAGCGGCATGAGCAAGACCTTTGCCATCACCGGCTGGCGGCTGGGCTTTGTAATGGCGCCCACGCCGCTGGCGGTGTCCGTCCACAAGGCGCACGACTTCCTGACCATCTGTGCGCCGACGCCGTTGCAGGCGGCTGCCGTCGCTGCGCTCGGTCTGCCGGAGAGCTACTATACGGAGATGGCCCAGGATTACCACCAGCGCCGCGAGGTGATGATGTCGTATCTGGCCGAGGCGGGCTTTGAGGCGTTGCCGCCGGAGGGCGCCTATTACACCATCGCCGGCTATCGCGCGCTCCCCATTCCCCAGGCGGAATGGAGCGCGATGGCGTTTAGCCTATGGCTGACACGCGAGGTGGGTGTGGCCGTGGTGCCGATGTCTAGCTTCTATTCCACGCCCGGTTATGGCGAGGGACGGGTCCGCTTTGCCTTCCCAAAGCGGCTGGAGACCCTCCACAGCGCCGGCCAGCGGCTGTTGGAGATGCGTGTTCACAGCCGCTGACCGGCGTTTTTCGACCCGGTTGATCTTGATACATAGCAACCCGAAGCTGGCTAGATAGGATGAGCCATATGCAGGCGACAGGCATGGTCCGAACTCCGCTCCACATGCAAACGCCCGTTACCCCTCCTCCTTGGGCGCTGTTGGAGCGCGAGCTGTTGCGCGCCAACAGCCGCGCGTGCGAGGCGTTCTTCGACTACTATTTCGATAGCCGCGGCCATCTGCGCTGTGTGCCGCGCTGGGGTGGGGATGATGGACCGGACGACGCGATTGAGAATCTAACGGATTGGCCCGTGCTCTATGCGTTGGGCGGCGATGAGCGCGTGCGCCAGATGGCCGAGCTGGCTTGGGAAGGTCACCTGGAGCAGTATACGGCGGCCAAGACCACTGATGTGCCGTTTGCGCGGGACGGCATGTATTACAAAGAGTTCCCGACCATGTGCGACTGGTTGCACAATGGCGAATCCATGTCGGTCTTCAACCTGTTGGGGCTGGCCAACCCATACCACGCGCTCTTTGAGAAGCGAGTCCGGCGCTATGCCGGGTTCTACATGGGTGAGGACCCCGCCGCGCCCAACTATGACCCGGAGCGGCGCTTGATCCGCAGCATGTTCAACGGGAGCCGGGGGCCGATGCTGCGCAAGGCGACAGCCGTGGATTGGGCAGGCGACCCCATTGAGGTCGAGAACCGCTTTGTGCTGCTCCACGGCGAGCGCAACTACCAGGAGATGCTGGACCACTTCAAGGACTACAACGATGTGGCCGGCGATCATCCGCTGAACATGGGCGCGACGAGCCTGGTGCTCAACGCCTATATGTTGACCGGCGAAGAGAAGTACCGGGCGTGGCTGGTAGGGTATGCCGATGCCTGGCTGGAGCGGATGGCGGCCAACGGCGGGATCATCCCCTCCAACATCGGCCTGGATGGAACCATCGGCGGCGAGTGCGGCGGCAAGTGGTATGGCGGCGTCTATGGGTGG
>DATLZJ010000073.1:0-6980 GCA_035574055.1 Caldilineaceae bacterium | reverse complement strand
CGGACTTTGGGTTAACACGGTATGCATGTCGCTGGTTATCCGCCTGTTGGAAGGCTCGCGAGGAGCCTGCGCCTACTCTTCCGCCTCTACCGTTTCAAGCCTAGACTCAAGCTCAGTCTCTAGCTCATCGCCGGAAGCGTCCCCCGATTCCTCCAGGTAGGCAACGGCGCCATCCGCGGTCTCTTCCTGTTCATCGTTCTGTTCATCGTCCAGATAGCCGTTGCCGTCCGCCTCACCGTTGGCCGTGGCGCCCGGCCCATCGTCGGAGACGCCGCCATCAACCTCTCGATTCAAATCAGCGTGGGTGAGCACAGCCATCGCCGCCACGGTGTCCCCATCCTGCAAGTTGACGATCCGGACGCCGCGGGTGCTGCGCCCCATCCGGCTGATGCCGGCGACCTCAGTGCGCAGCACCAGACCATAGCTGGTCATGACGGTGATCTGGTCTTTGGCGTGGACCACGCGCGCCGCCACAATGGGGCCGATCTCGTCCAGCCGCCGGTGGTCGGTGGCCCAATTGCCCTGGGTATAGCGTCCCTTGATGTTGAACTCGTCCAGCGACACCCGCTTGCCCCAGCCCCGCTCATGCAGGACCAACAGCTCACCGCCCGGCTGCACTACATCCAGGCTGACTACCTCGTCATCTTCGGCCAGGCGCATCGCCATCACCCCTGCCGCGGTGCGCCCCATCGGGCGCACCGTCTGCTCATGGAAGCGCAACGCCTTGCCCTTGCGCGTCACCACCATGAACTCCTGGTCGCCGTTGGTCATCTTCGCCCAATCCAGCGAGTCATTGGCCTCCAGATTCATGGCGATCAGGCCGCTGGACCGCACATTACTGAAGACGTTCAGCTCCATCCGTTTGATACGAGCCTTGCGCGTGATGAGCGTGACATACTCCGCGTCCTCGAAATCCGGCACGATCAGCATGGTCGTGACCCGCTCATCCGGCTGAAGGTTCAAGATATTGGCGATATGCGCCCCGCGCGAGGTGCGGCTTCCCTCCGGCAGCTCATAGACTTTGCTGCTGTAGGCGCGGCCCTTATCGGTGAAGAATAGGATATGATCGAGGGTGCGGGCAAAGAGCAGGTTGATGACCTCATCTTCCTGCCGGGTCGCCATTCCCTTGATGCCTCGTCCGCCGCGTCCCTGTGCCCGGAAGGTATTGGCCGGCATCCGCTTGATGTAAGAGCCAGCGCTGAAGCTGATCAGCACATTGTCCTGGGTGATCAGGTCTTCTTCGCTGAAGTCGCCGCTGGCGTCGGCGGCAATGGCCGTGCGCCGCTCGTCGCCGAACTTCTCCTTGAGCCAAATCAGGTCCTCGCGCACCAGCGCCCGGATTTTGGCCGGGTGGGCCAGCAGGTCCTCCAGGTAGGCGATGCGCGCCATGACCTCCTGGTACTCGTCTTCGATCTTCTGCTGCTCAAGGGCGGCCAGCCGGCGCAGTTGCATATCCAGAATGGCCTGGGCCTGGACCTCGCTCAGCCCGAAACGCTCCATCAGCGCCCCGCGCGCCGCCTCGGCGCTCTCGCTGGCGCGGATCGTCTGGATCACCTCATCGAGGAACTGGAGCGCGATCCGCAACCCCTCCAAAATATGCGCCCGCTCGCGCGCTTTGCCAAGCTGGTATTCCGAGCGCCGGGTCAAGACCTCGACCCGATGCTCGACATAGACGACCAGCGCCCGGCGCAGGCTCAAGGTCGTCGGCTCGCCGTTGACCAGCGCCAGTGCATTGACGCCAAAGGTGGTCTGGAGCTGGGTATGCTTGAAGAGCCGGTTGCGTACCTTTTTGGGCGCAGCCCCCCGCTTCAGCTCAATGACAATGCGCATCCCGCTGCGCTCGCTCTCATCACGCAGGTCGCTGATCTGGTCCAGCGTCCCATTGCGCGCCAGCTCGGCGATCCGCTCGATCAGCACCGACTTATTGACCTGGTAGGGAATCTCATGGACGATGATGCGGAAGCGCCCGCTGCTCATCTCCTCGATGGTCGTCTTGGCGCGCAGCAGCACACGCCCGCGACCGGTGCCAAAGGCCTGCTTGATGCCTTCGGTCCCCAAGATCATGCCGCCTGTGGGGAAGTCTGGACCTTTGACAAAGGTCATCAGCTCTTCCAGCCCAATCTCATTGCGCCGTTCCCAATTGTCAATCAGGAAGGCCGTCGCGTCGACGATCTCGCCGAGGTTATGGGGCGGGATGTTGGTCGCCATCCCGACGGCAATGCCGCTGGTGCCGTTGACCAGCAGGTTCGGCAACATCGCCGGCAGCACTTGCGGCTCTTGCAGGCTGTCGTCGAAGTTGGGCCGCCAGTCAATGGTGTCCATGTCAATGTCGCGCAACATGGTCTCGGCAATGGCGGCCAGCCTTGCCTCGGTGTAGCGCATGGCTGCCGGGCTGTCGCCGTCAATGGAGCCAAAGTTCCCCTGCCCATCTACCAGAGGATAGCGCAGGCTGAAGTCCTGTGCCATGCGCGCCATGGCGTCATAGACGGCCCCATCGCCATGCGGGTGATACTTCCCCAACACTTCACCGACGATACGGGCGCTCTTTTTGTAGGGAGAGTTGGGCTGCAAGCCCATATCATGCATGGCATAGAGAATGCGCCGGTGGACCGGCTTCAGGCCGTCCCGCGCATCTGGCAGCGCGCGCGCCACAATGACGCTCATGGCGTAGTCCAGGTAGTTGGCGCGCATCTCTTCTTCAATCGAGACGGTGCGCACTCGCCCTACATTGAACCCATTGCCACTGGCCGGGAGATGCCCATTCTCTCCGGCAATCAAGCCGGAACGCTGCTCCGGCAGCCCGTCATTGTCTCCGTCATTGCCGATCTGGGGGTCCAGACGCTCATCCATTCTTATACCTCAATGCCCAAAGGCGTCCGCTACTTGCTGCAAAAACACCCACTTATTATACCCGATCTTGGCCCTCTTTCCCAACGCGACGTGGAACAAATGTCCAAGGCTTGAGCCGGCGTCTACACCCTTCGCGACCCTTCGCGCGCCCGGCGGCAACAGACAGACAAAAGAAAAGGGGCGCCTGGTGGGGCGCCCCTGCCGTCGCCGATTATCCCAAACTGCTTAAGCGCAGTTGCCCTCCTCTGCCGCCGGCCCGATGGCAACCGGCGCTCCTGGAGCCACAGCCGGCGCGGCCGTCACCCCATTTTGTCCAGGATGATGCCCATTGCGCAGGGCGGCAAAGTGACTCGCCCAGCCCGCAGGCACCTGGCTGCGCCAGTCGCTCGCCGCCGCGCGCACAAACTCGTAAAAAAGGCTGCTGCTGTGCAGATCGGTCTTCGCCAGCTCTTCGGGATGCCACTGGACGCCCACGGCGAAGGGCAGCGGCGGCATCTCCACCGCCTCGATCAGCCCATCCTCAGCGCGGGCCACGACGCGCAACCCCTGGCCCAGCTCGGCGATCCCCTGATGATGCATGGAGTTGACCTCGTGTACTGTCCCCAAGGCGCGCGCCAGGCGGCTGTCCGGCTCGATGTCAATCCGGTGGACAATGCGGAAACGCTCAAAACTCGGCGGGAGATAGTCGTGCTTTTTCAAGTCCGGTCGCTGGCTGGACAGGTCTTGATAGAGCGTGCCGCCGCAAACCACATTCATGACCTGGATGCCGCGACAGACGCCCAGCAAGGGCATTCCATGCTCCAGCGCCCAACCGGTCAACAACAGCTCCGTGCGGTCACGTTCTTTGTCGGTTCCGCCAAGCTGGGCATGGGGCGGCTCATGGTACCAACTTGGGTCCAGGTCCTCCCCACCCGGCAGCAGCAGACCGTCCAGCCGCGCAAAGATACCGCGCAGCGTCGCCTCGCTCATCTGCAACGGGATCAAGACCGGCAGCGCGCCCAAATTTTCCAGGGTGCGCACATAGGTCTGGTTCATAATATAGAGGGAGAGGCCAAAGAAGCGCTGTGACTTCTCACGCCCCGTCGGCACGCCGATCAGCGGGCGGCGGCTGCGCTCGCCCCCGGCCTCAAGCGCCTCCTCATGCCGTAACTCAAGATTCATATCAGTCCCGCTTTTAATAGATAAGCTTGCGCCTGAATTCTGCGCGCTCCTTCCCCTTGCTCGCAGTATGGCTGCCCACGATAGGAGCAGGATAGGAGCACGATAGGCAATCGCCCCGATAATGGCCGCCAATTATAGGCGTCGCGCCCGGCGCTGGCAAACCCGCGCCAAGCCCCTTCCCGCCGGAACCCGAATACGCTCGCGCCGGCTGCGCCAGCGCTTTGACGCCGCACCTTGTGCATGATAGCATCGAAACGCCATGTTTGAGTACATGCCACTCTTTGGTCAGGTAGAGATGTCAAACCTGCTGGCCCAACTTGGGCTTGCTCTACTCTGGATCATCGCCGGCATCGTCGTTGCCCGCGCCACGTCCGGCATCATCGGCCATATGGCGCTGTCGGCTGCCGAGGCGCGCTCCGGTCGCAACCTCAGCCCTCGCCGCGCCGAGACCATCCAGGCGCTTGCCACCCACCTGGCGCGCTTCACCATCTACGTCGTCACCGCCATCCTCGTCCTCTCGATCTTTGTAGATTCGGCAGGCCTCTTGACCTTTCTCGGCCTCTTCAGCGCCGCCTTTGGCTTAGGCGCCCGGCCTATCGTCAGCGACTACCTGAGCGGCGCCATCTTCCTCTTCGAGGACCAATACAGCATCGGCGAAAAGGTGGAGATTTTCGGCGTTGAGGGCACGGTGGTCAGCATCAATCTGCGCACGACGGTCTTGCGCTCTCCATCGGGCGAGATCTACATCGTCCCCAACGGTGAGGTGCGGGTTGTGCGCAACTTCGGCCGCGGCGAGTTCAGCCTTGCCAGCGTCCGCCTCTCGATCAAGAGTAGCCAGCTTGAGCGAGCCATGCCCGCGCTGGAGCAGTTGATGCCCAAACTTCCCGGCCAAATCCCAGAACTCATGGAGCAGCCGCGCATCCTCAGCGAAAACGGCGCGTTGGGCGACCGCGTCGACCTGACGATCTTTGCTAAAGCACGCTATGGGCAAGGCGCAGACGCGCGGCGCAAGCTGTTGAGCGTGCTCCAGGATACACTGGAGGAAACCGGCGTGGACTCCAACGCCTAACCCCTTGCCCGCCGCCATGCTGCAACCGGCACTGCGACCGGCGCACACGACCGCCGCCCGCTGGATGGGCGTTGCGCTAGTGGTCGCCTTTCTGGGAGTCTACGCGCTCACCCTCGATACGGGTCTTCAGCCCTACGAGTTGCGCGGGGGCGACCTGATCACCCACCAGTATGCCCAGGTCCAGGCGCGGCCCAGCAATGCGCCCGGCTACCCGCTCTATACCCTGGGCGGTTGGCTCTGGTTTCACGGCTGGCGCGCCCTGCTGCGCCTGAGCGATAGGCTGCCCAACCCCATCCCGATCCTCAGCAGCTACAGCACCCTTTGGGCAATCCTTGCCCTTTGGCTTCTGTATCACATCCAGCGCCGGCTGGCGGCTGCGCCAGACCGCCCAGGCGGCAACTGGCCCGTCGCCTGGTTAGTCACGGCCTTCTTTGGCGTCACCTACTTCTTCTGGTATTACGCCACGACCACTGAGCAATACAGCAGTGCGGTCGCGCAAACGCTGGCGATCGTCTATCTCTACTTGCTCTGGCGCGAGCGCCCCCGGCGGCTCTCCCTGCTCTACCTATTGGCCTTTCTCTGCGGCCTGTCGCTCGCCCACATGCTGACCGTCGCCTTGATCGTGCCGCCATTGGTCGCCGCGGTCCTTTGGCAAGCGCCGTGGCTGTTGCGCAGCCCACGCGCCCTGGCCGGCTCCATCATCGCTGCCCTGCTTCCCCTGGCAAGCTACCTCTATGTCTATTGGCGTGGGGCGGCCCATCCGGAGTGGTGGGGGGCCGGCGAGTGGAGGAGCGCCCAGGAGTGGTTCTGGGCCTTTGTCAGCACAGCCCAGGGACGGGAGGAACTGGCCTGGGGATTCGAGCCGGGCCGCGCCTTCTTCGGCAATGGCTTTCCCCAGACCATCTGGCAGGAACTATCGCTGCCCCTGTTGCTCGCGGGCCTGGCCGGCCTTCTCTATCTAGACCGTCGCCTGCGCCTGGTGATCGGCGGCACATTGGGCCTCTACCTGGTCTTTTGCTGGGCCTACCGCTATGGCAACTGGTTCCAGGTTGTGCTGCCCGCCTATCCGCTGATCTTGCTGGGCGTCGCGCCGCTGGCGGACCATCTGGCGCGGGCGGCGCAGCGGCTCGCCCCGCCGCGCCTAGCCCACTGGCTGATCCTGGGGTCTCTGGCAGTGGCCTTGGTTTGGCGCGCTCAAGCCTCGCTGCCCGCAGCCGACAGCCGCTGCCGGCCCGAGGATACAGCCCTCGACCGGGCTGCGCGGCTGCTCAACGAGCCGCTGCCGGCCCAAGCCGGCCTCTTTGCCGCAGTTGACGACGCACTCGCCCTCACCTACTTGACCCAAATCTGGGGGATGCGGAGCGATCTCACAGTCGTCAGTAGCCCGCAAGCCGCCCGCTGGCTCAGGGAGGGTCGCCCCCTCTTTGCCACCTGGGATGCCACGCCGGCGCTGCTGGCCGAGCTGCCCGGCGAGCCGGCGGTGACGCTCCAATCTGCCGGCGCAGAGTGGGTCGCGCTCGCGCCCGCCGGGGCAGGGCCGGTCTCCCCCCCGGCGACTCCTGTCGGCCAGGAGCTTCTGCCGGGGCTGACTCTGGCCGGCTACACGACATCGCCCGCGCCAACGGGCGCACCCGTCGTCTCCACTACGCCGCCGGCCCTGGATGTGCTCCTCTTTTGGCGGCTTGCCAGCGGCGCCTGGCCCGATGGCGTCGCGATCAGCGTCCGTCCTATGCGTAGCGGCGTAGCCGTGACCGGCGCCGCCGGCGAGATTATCCAACAGGATCGCCCGCGCCCGGTGCATGGCCTCTGGTCCGGCGCGCCGGCGGCTCACCCCACAACTGTGGCGGATGGCTATCGCCTCCCGCTGCCCAAGCCCCTCCCCGAAGGGGCCGATGGCTTT
>DATLZJ010000072.1:0-8174 GCA_035574055.1 Caldilineaceae bacterium | reverse complement strand
ATCAGCCGTATCAAGCCAGAGCGTGCGCTCGGATAGCGCACCTACTGTCCGCGGATCGCCAGTGGGCATCCTGCCGCACCTACGCACTGCCACCGTGCGGTAAGGATACCGCACCTGCAATGCTATTGGGCAGAGTCTTGCCCCTGCCGGTAGAGCGCCGAGATGTCCAGGTCGGTGATGGCGTTGACGCCCCGAATCTCGCTGAAGTGCTCTTTCAACAGCCGTTGGATGCCCAGCTTCATGGTCAACAGACTGACCGGGCAATCTATGCACGCGCCGAGCATCTTGACATGGGCGATGCCCTGCTCGTCTACGCCCAGCAGTTGCACATCGCCGCCGTCCAGGTAGAGCGTGGGGCGATAGCTGTCCAGCACCGCCTGGATGCGCTCCTCCAGAGCGGCGTTGTCCGGCCCTGTCTCCTTGGCTCCTGGGTCCATCGGGTCTATCTTACCAGCGAGTCAATGGGCCGGCGCCCGGCGAAGCCGCTGTTCAAATCGTGCCAGAACAGAATATCGTCCTCGCCGTAGTGCCAGCAGAGATAGATCTTATGGCCGTCGCGCCAGCCCAGGAAATCTACCAACCCCTTATCCAGGTCTTTGATCAAGACGCCCAGCGCCAGGATGCCCTTGACGCCCGCCTCCAGCTTGCGAAATTGCAGCACTAGCTCGCCGGCCTCATGGCCGCCGCCGTTGCTCGCGGCCTTTTGCAGCGCAGGCCAGGCTGCGGGGCGCAGCCGCAGGATCTCCTGGCGCGCCGCTTGCACCATTGCCATCAACTCTTTGATCTGGGGCAGCACCGCTCGCGCTTCCGCCAGTGTATACAGTTGAGCTTGCACGATGCCGTTGTCTCCTGGGCCGAGGCTGAAACCATGCGCTGCTGGATCGGCGCCACAGGTGGGCAAGGAAGCGCGCTCACCTTATCGGGCGATGCGGGATAAGGCTGTGCGGGGCGAAGCTATGCGGAAACCGCCGGCTTGCCCGCGCACAGCCGTCACAGGCAAAAGCGCGCTGGGAACGTTAGTGGCCGCAGCTCTTCTCAGGCACTTCCTGGCCGTCGTGGGTGCGGGAGGTGCGGAAGCTGCTGCCACAGCCGCAAGAGCTGACTGCCTGCGGGTTATCAATATGGAAGCCGCCGCCCATCAGGTTATCAATGTAGTCAATATTAGACCCGTCAATGTAAAACAGGCTGGTCGGGTCAACTACCACACGCAGCCCGTGCTGTTCCCAAACCTCGTCATCCTCACGCATCTGGTCGTCAAAGGTCATGCCGTACTGCATACCGCCGCAGCCGCCGCCCTTGACAAAGACGCGCAGGGCATGGGTCTCGGCCATGCCCTTTTGGTTCAAAATACCGCTCAACTTTTCGGCTGCCGCCGGGGTGAGGGTCACCATCAGTTACCGTCTCCTTTGTCTAGTCCTTTGTGCGATCGAACTCTACTACCACTTCGTGTATCTACCGCCCTTCTGGAAACGTCGCCATTTCCCGAAAGGTTTCTTTAACACATAAACACATACTATGCTGCAGAAGTTACCTACCACGAGCGCCGTCAGCCGCCGATCTGGTTCATCACCCGATTCGCGGCGAACTGTCCTTGAGCCAGGCCATGTCCCCAGGGCTTGTGATAGGCGCCGGCGCGCATCAGCGCGCGCATCTCCTCGAAGCTGGCGCCGGCGCGCAGCGGCGTCAACAAGTCCACCTCGTCATCGCGCAGCAGACAGAGCCGCAGCTTGCCGTCGGCGGTCAGCCGCACACGGCCACAGCCCTGGCAGAACGGCTCGGTGACGCTGCTGATAAAGCCCAGGGTGCCCATCGCGCCCGGAATGCGGAAGGGGCGGCTGGGGTCTACATAGTCGTAGCCGACTTCCTCCAGCGGGCCGAAGACCGCCTCCACCCGCTCGCGCATCTCACGGAAGGAGACCACATTGCTCTGCTGGAAGTCCGAGATTTCGCCGAAGGGCATCATCTCGATGAAGCGCACCTCCCAATCATTCTCCAGCGTCAGCCGCGCCAGGTCAATCATATCCTCGTCATTGAAGTGGCGCACGACCACCGCGTTGAGCTTGATGGGCGTCAGCCCGGCGGCTTCGGCGGCGCGGATTCCCCGCCACACGTCATCGAGGTCGCCCCAGCGGGTAATGCGCCTGAACTTCTCCGGGTCCAACGTATCAATGCTGATATTGACGCGCCGGAGACCGGCCTCGGCCAGCGGTTGAGCCAGCTTGTCCAACAGGATGGCGTTGGTAGTCATCGCCAGGTCCTGGATGCCTGGTGTCTGCGCGATGCCCCGCACCAGCTCCACCAAGTTGGGGCGGATGGTCGGCTCACCGCCGGTCAAGCGAATCTTGTTCACCCCCAGGCTGGCCGCGACCTGCACCAGGAAGAGGATCTCCTCATCGCTCATCAGCTCGGCGCGCGGCCGGAAGGTCATATGCTCCGGCATACAATAGACGCAGCGCAGATTACAGGCGTCGGTCAGACTAATCCGCAAGTAGCCAATGCGCCGCCCATAGCTATCATGGACTTGCTCGAAGGGCAGGCTCTCCGGCAGCGGTGCGATGGTGATTTTGCCGCGGGGCGTCGCGTGGCTGGCCGGCTCCGGCGCGTTCTGGAGCGGTGATAGGTGCAGCGGTATCTGGCTCATTGGGCGGGGACTCCGTCAACCTGGGTGAATGGGCCGGCTACTCGGTCGGGCAAGGGCTTGGTCGAATGCTCGGCTGAGGGATCGGCTGAACCATCGGACAGGTAGATCGCAGCCGGCTGCGGCTCGCCGATCCGGGAGGTGCAGCAACGCTCGGCGGCGGCGATGCTCTGAATGCGCTGGCAAGGCTGGCCCACCAGCTCATTGATCAACGCCTGGTCCATCAAACACAGCTCGCTGTGCTCGTCCGAGACGCCGGAATAGGGACAGTTGCACTTATGGAGCAGATAGCTGCCGGGGTTCTCCTCGTCCTGCTCCCAGCGCGCCAAATAGCCCCGCTCATTGAGAAAATCAGCCACCCGCGCCAGCCGCGTCTCCAAGTCCATCTGCGCCAGCTCGGACTCCACCGGGCCGGCGAATTCGTGGGCCATGGCGCGGAAGGCGCACTCAACCTGGTCCGGGGGCAGCACCAGCTTCAACTGGCGGACCAGCCCTGCGGCCAGCGCCGCAAAATTGTCCGGAAAGTGGGTATTGGCGTCGGGCGTCAGGGCATAGACCTGCTGCGGGCGCCCCACGTGGCCCTTGCGCTCCAGCCGCTCCACACAGATCAGGTTATCGCCCTGGAGGATGTCCAAATGATGGCGCACGGAAACAGGCGCCATGTTCAGACACTCGGCCAGCTCGGCCACAGTGGCGCCATTGCGTTCCTTGAGAATCTCCAGAATGTGCCTACGAACGGCGTGCACGGCTCATTTCCCTGCCTGTCCATCGCTCCGGATCGGCGGCGCAACCTGTGCGGGTTGGTCTGCCCATCTTTTGGCGACTGAGTATCCCCGCCCACCCTGCCTATACCCGGTCTGTTACACCCGGTCTATACCGAATTTACAGGCGCGACTATACCATAGCGCCCTACCCCTGTCAATTATTATGAAAATGATCATAAATTTTGTCGGTAGCCTGAGTTACTCGTCAGGCAAGAGTTGCGCGACGGCTGCCCGGCCCCGGCGAAAGACGATCTTCACGCCGGGCGTCGCTGCCAGCCGATCCGGGTCAAAGGCGGGTCCGGCGAAGTTGCCGCGCGCGCCAGCATAGACATACGCTACACCTAGCTCACGCAGCGCGGCGACAGCCGCTCCGGCGCGTGCGGGGTCACTGCCGCTCTCGGCCAGGGCCGCCGCCGCCTTGGAGAGGGCCACAACCTCCTCTCGATAGGCAGGAGCCGCCAGGTTGAGCAGCATTACGCCCGCAGTCATCTGCCGCCCGGTGAAGTAGGGGATCCAGTAGCCGGCGTCGGCGCCGTGGGGCATCTCCGGCAGCCAGAAGACGGTGTTGACGGCAAAGCGGGCGCCGGGCGGCGTGTGGTCGCGAATCCACGCCAGGGCGGCCAGATCATCAGGCGTGACAAAGTAACGATATGGCTCCACATCCTGCACACGCACAGGCGCAAAGGCGAGGGCCGCCGCTGCTGTGACGACCGCCAACGCCCGCCGCGCAGGCGCAGCCCAGCGCCCAGGCGCCAGCGCCGCCAGCTCCGCCGCCGCCGCCCCCAGGATCAAAGCGGCGGGCAGATAGAGCAGGATCAGCACAGCCCCCAGGTTGGTGACGTTGAGCAGCGAAATCCGCAGCAGGTACGTATGGCCCAGCGCGAAGAGCAGCCCGCTCCAGAGCAGCGCGCCGATGACCATGCCATTGCGCCGCAGACAACCGAAAATGGCCGCGGCCAGCGCCAACGCCAGCAGCCAGGGACGTAGCCCCAGGGTGAAGATGCTCTCCCACGGAAAGATGAAATAGCCTTGGCGGATTGCCGCCGATTGGGCCGGGTCAATTACACCAGTCATGCTCTGGGCGATACGCGACCGGAGATACTCCCCCACCGCCGCGCCGGCCACCGGCGCCAGCAGCACAAGCGCCAGCAGCCCAATGGCAACCAGCGCCACAGCCGCCCGGCCGAGCTTGGCCCAACCGGGCCGCCAGCCCAGCATTTGCCCAACGCCAATCCCAACCCAAAGCAGGTAAAAGATCGCCACCCGGAAATGAAGCAAAAAGACGCCCGCGCTCAACAAGGCGGCCCCTGCCACCGTCAACCAGAGCGTGCCCCAGCTTGCGCGCACCGCTGTCCTCTCCGGCGACGCCGGGCTGGACTCGATCCAGGCTGCCGCAGGGCCGGCGTTTCCAGTTGCAGGAACGAGCGCAGGGGTGGATGCCCTCTGCGCTGCCGGCCGGGGGCTTGGCGCGGCGGCCAAGAGGGCGACGGCTTGGCAGGTCAGCAGCCAGGCTGCGGGCAAGAGCGCCTGGCTGGCGACCTGGGTAAAGCGCCCCCAATTCACATAGAATGCAGGCTGGAAAGACCACAGCCCGACCACGGCCGCGCCCACCAGCCCGGCCAGCCGCGCGCTATCGCCGGAAAGGTTGCCGCCCGGTCGCCGCGCCAGCGCCAAATAGACCCCCAGCGCGTTCAGCCCGTTGAGCGTCTGGGCCGTCCAGAGGAGCGCTGTATGGGGGGCGACGCCGGCCAGCCAGCCCACCGGCGCCGCCAGGCTATAGAGGCCCAAGTGGTACATGGTCAGCGGGATGGGAAAGTACGGCTCCAGGGTCGCCGGCAGCCGGCCCTGCTCCATGGTCAACTGGGTGAGCAGGGTGTGGTGCAGCGAATCGGTCCAGGCCGGGTAGGGGTGCTGATAGGCCATCCACCAGCGGACGGCCAGCGCCAGGAGCAGGGTGAAGCCGGCAGCCCAGCCGAGGAGATCAGGCGCGGCGAAACGCGGGCGCGATACAGACAGCCGCCAGAGAATCGCCAGCGCAGCGGCGGCCAGCAACAGTGCGATGGCCGCCGGTCCCCAGCGAATGCCCGGTGTTAGGGTAAAGAGGACGGGAAAGAAGGCGATGCTAAGGGCCACAGCCAGCGCCAGCCGGCTGAGGGGCGACCAGCGCCGCGCTGCGCCGGTCAGCGCGACCAGCGCGCCGCCAGGCAGGAGCAGCACCGCCGCCAGCGCGGCCAGCACCCGCAGCTCAACGATCATGTTGGCCCGACTCTATTGGGACAAGGTTGCTGAGCTAGAGCCACACCCTGATTGACCGGGATAAGCAGAGCGGCACAGCCGTTTACTCCAGCTTGACGCCAATCGTGCCAAGATCGGTCACCTCGCCCGCCTCGGCCACAAAGATTTTTGCCTTGCCGTCTGCGTCCACAATCACCTCGTGCTTGCCGAGCAAATCCCCCACGACCATCACATACTCGCCGGGTGGAAGATCAAGGAAGGCGAAGGTACCGTCGGCGGCGATATCAGCACCAGGGCTTTTGGAGCCTTCAATGACAAACGTGCCGTCTGTATGATCCTCATTCCAGATCACGTTGCCGAGGCGCACACCGGAGCCGGCCAGCGGCGGGTTGCCGGGCAGGTTGGTCGAGACGATCCTGCCCACAAAGGCGCCCATCTCTGGATCGGTGATGCTCACAGGGGTCGGCAACGGCGACTCCGGCGCAGCCAAGGGTGATTCGGCCTGGAGTGGGCTTTCAAACGCAGAGGGGGCGGCCTCGCCTGTTGGCGCTTCGGTGGGCGTCGCAGCCGGCTCAGGCGTCGCCTCTGGAGTGGTACTGGCAGGAGGCGTCTCGGCTGCAGGGGCCTGCTCAGTGGTTGGCAATGGCGTCGGGGAGGGCGTCTCATCTCGGCCACAGGCGGTCAGGACAAGCGCCAACATCACCACCAGGGCAGCAGCCCATCGTCTGCCGGTCCAAAATCGTTCAAGGCTGTGCATAGAAACTCCTATCTCGCAATACAGAATTTGCGTGATTATAGCAAGAACCCCTTTGATCCGGAACAACCCAAATGGGGTATTCACGCAGTGGCGGGTCCCTCGTCTCGCCGGCGCTACGCTGGCAAACGTCCTGTCGCGCAGGATAACCCGAATGGGGTATTGACCATTGAGGCGGGAGAGAGTACCCTGCGCATCTGAACCCAGATGTACTGTATGGCGCCCATTTGCCAATACCTTTGATCAATAGTGATCAATAGGAACGTGCTAGAAGCGTCGTTCGTGAAGCGTTGTGTTCGTTTAGTTGTGTTCAGCTTAGTAGTTATGTGCAGCTCGTCCATTAGTTCGCTCGTCAATCAGGAGGAATAGTTAGGTATGAACATGCGCAGGAAAGGCTTCGTCAAAACAATGCTGGGGCTGTTCGCTGCCAGCACGCTGGTGATGTCCACCGGCGCCGCCGCCATCGCGCAATCGGCGCTTACGGCCAACTGGACAGCCTCGATCACCTATCAAAACATCGGCCAGAATGACACGCCGGTGACCATCTCCTTCTATCAAGAAGGTTCCACGAACCCGGTGGTCCTCGGCCCCGCGCAACTGCCGGCCAGCAACCCGCTGAAGAAAGGCGCGGCCACGTCCTACTTTGTCGGCAATCTCACCGACCCGAACTTCACATCGGGCAACGCCGTCATGTCCAGCAATGAGCAGCTTGCGGCGACGGTCGTCCAGTTCTCCAATGACCCTGGCTTCCGGATGCGCCTGCTCTACAACGGCTTCCCCGACAGCAAAAGCTCCAGCCAGTACCTGGTTGCGACTACCCTGCTGAACCGGTTCGAGAGCACCACCGTCTTCTCGATCCAGAATGCCGAGAGCCAGGACATTCAGGCGACGATCAATTTCTATGATGCCGATGCCGGGGGGCAATTGGCTGGGACAGTGACTCACACTATTCCGAGGAACTCGTCCAAGTTCATCGCCATGAATGACGCCAACGACACCGGGGGTTTGGGCGGCCGCACGATCCTGAACGGCTCGGCGATTGTCACCGCCAAGATTGCGAACACCAACACCGATGCCAAGGTGGTGGTGGCGGCGAGTGAATACTTCATCGCCAAGCCGCTGGCGAGCAACTTTGAAGGGATTCCTCTGAGCGAGGCAGCGAACACCATCTATATGGCGACTGGGTTGTGCCGGGCCTTCAACAACGACAGCTTCTACGCGATCCAGAACACCAGCCTCACAGATAATGCCCAGGTGACGATCACCTATTTCGATCTCAACGGCAACCAGAAGGCCCAGGACGGTCCTCGGACGATTGGGCCGGGCCAGAAATACAGCGCCAACACCTGTGTGGTGAACGGCGGCGTTGACATGACCGGCTTCAGCGGCTCGGCGCGCATCACCAGCAATGGCGCCCCGATCGTCGCCATCGGCAAGGTCATCAACTCGCTCCAGGCCGGCTCGGAGGAGAAGCGCGACTACCGCACCGCCTTCCTGAGCGAGCGCCAGGGCTATCAGAAGCTGTCCCTGCCCTTCATTCGCTGGGCCAACAACGATCGCTTCAATGCAGCCAACAATACCGGCCAGTTCCAGCGCGCCTTCATCGCCATTCAGAACGTGGGCCAATCCGCAGTCAACAATGTAGTCGTGCGCTATATTGACACCGATGGCAACACCGTCGGCACCCACACCATTCCCAGCATCGCCCCGGGCGCCAAGGCCAACTCCAACCCGGAGACCGCCGGCGCACTGGGCCAGCAAGGGATGAATCCGGGCGAGTTCG
>DATLZJ010000071.1:0-5346 GCA_035574055.1 Caldilineaceae bacterium | reverse complement strand
ATCAAGGGGTGATCATGGATGTGGGACATGGCGGCGGCTCCTTCTCCTTTGCCGTGGCCGAGGCGCTGATCGCCGCGGGCCATGCGCCCGATGTGATCTCGTCGGACATCCACCAGCACAGCGTGAACGGCCCGCTCTTTGACCTGCCTACCTGCCTGAGCAAATTTCTCGCCATCGGCATGAGCCTGCCCGATGTGATCCGGGCGGCGACGGTGCGCCCGGCCCAAGTGTTGGGCATGGACGACGAGATCGGTACGCTCAAACCGGGCGCGCTGGCCGATGTGGCGCTTTTTACGCTGGAGGAGGGACGGTTCCCGCTCTATGATGTCTTTATGCAGGCGCGTGAGGGCCGCCGGCTCCTGCGCAACACCTTGACCCTCGTCAATGGCCGTGAGCTGCCGCGCCTGCCCGACGGGCCGATGGCGCCTTGGATCGAGCTGAGCGAAGGTCAGCGCGCCCTGCGCGAGCGCGGGCATACGCCGGAGGCGATGAGCCACAGAGTAGCCGCATAGACTGGAGACGTATCTAAATCTCCCACCCCTCATATCCAGAGGAGAATTAAAATGAGTGTCCCCCTGCATCAAATTCTCGCCCTCGTCGGTCGGCTAGATGATGCACCGGGAGAAGATACACCGCGTGAACGGTTCAGGCGTTTCCTTCGGGAAAATGTACAGACAGTTGGTGTGGCGCGTGATTATCTAGAGGAATGCTTGCGCGAATCCGGTGAGCAGTACAGCAGGGCTTTACAGGACCTTGCTAATCGTCTTGGTCACTTCCTGGGATTTGAAGTCACCTTCGGGCGCTATCAGGGCACACAAGGAGCGATTGGATTCGACGGTCTATGGAGTTCCCCAAGAAATTTCCATATCGTAGTTGAGGTGAAGACTACTGAGGTCTATCCCATAAAAGCCGCAACCTTGGTGAACTATATAGATGAGCTGATTTCTGAGAAACGTATCCCAAACTGGGAGCATGCCCTCGGGCTGTACGTGATAGGCCGCCCTCAAGAAGGTATCTATGGATTTGGGGAGAGGACACCAGGCCGCAAACATATCAAACCAGGTGATTGGATTTGCTTTTACGCAACAGGTAAGGGCGTGATTGCGCACGCCAGAGTGTCTTCGCTACCTGAGAAGATGCGTCATCCAAAGATTCGCCATCCAGATAAGTACAATTGGATCGTCCAGGTGAGAGATGCTCACCTCTACTTGGATCGTCCAGTTGTTATTGATGCGGCTCTAAGGAGCCAACTTGAGGCATTTGAGGGGCGCGACCCGAATACCTCAAGCTGGGCATGGTTCGTCCAAGCAACCCGGCGAATAAGCAGGCATGATTACTATAAGCTGACGTGCCAAGAACTGTGATGGCTCTGTTCGGCGTTATGCGCGCAATGCTGCTCTTCATTCTAGCCGGGCTGGCCGAGATCGGCGGCGGCTGGCTTGTCTGGCAGTGGCTGCGCGAGGGGCGCGGGGTCTGGCTAGGGGTGCTGGGCGCGCTCCTCCTGGTCGGCTACGGCATCTTGCCCACCCTCCAGGCAGAGCCACACTTTGGCCGGGTCTATGCCGCCTATGGCGGCGTCTTTATCGTCCTTTCGCTGCTCTGGGGCTGGCGAGTGGACGGCTGGCAGCCTGACCGCTTTGATCTGCTCGGCGCGGCGCTGGCGTTGATCGGCGTGCTGGTCATCCTGTGGGGGCGACGCTGGTTCTGAGCTAGGATGACTCACGACTGCCGTACCGCGCGCAAGGACGCCTGCACCTGGTCGGGCGCTTCAGCCTGGCGCACCAGGGCAAAGGTCGCCACCCAAGTCACACCCTCGACCGCGCGCGTCCAGGCGCTCCAGGCCAGGTCATCGGTCTGGCTGGCGCTCGTCTGGCTCCACCCGCCGGCGCGCAACTGCTCGGCAAAATGCTCGGCCAGCTCGGTCACGCCGCTCACGCCGCGCATCTCGGCGGTCACCTCTACACGATTGCCGCCGCCGCCCATGCCGCTGCTGAAGATGGTGACGCCCTCCGGCGCCTCGAGCGCCGGAAAGATGGCCGTCGGGTCAGCGCCGCCCGGCGCTTCGACCGGCGCGGCGCAGGGGCCGTCCCAGGGTAGAATGCCATTGATGTTCAGGACGCCCTGGCTGCGCCCCTCTGCAATGTCTTGGAACCAGAGATCAACCGCCAAGTCGCCGTCCTCGCTACAGAGCAAGCCGGAGGCCGGTTGGGGTGTGCGGAAGACCGCGCTGCCCTGTGCGCCGGGCACGGCGGTGAAGCCTTGCTCGCCCAATTGCTCGCGCAGCGCAGCCGCGAAAGTCTCTGCCGGGAGCGGCGCGACCAGAAAGAGTTGGGTATGGCGGTAATCGCCGCTTCGCTCCACGCTGCCGATGACCTCCGTCCCTGCCGGCAGGGTCAAGGAGATGGGCAGGTGGACGGGCAACGCGCCGACCGTCGCAGTCACCACTGTGGCCGGCGCGCCCGGATAGAACGGGGCCAGCAAGAGACCAAGAAACGCGCGCAGCGCGGCCTCGTCGCCCCCCTGTACTGTCACCGAATGGGCGTCGCCGGCGAGAAGGGTCGCTTGGATAGCCGCTTGCACCGGCGCGGGCTGTGCCGCGGCCTGTCCTTCAGCCGCCTGTGGCTCATCACCCGGCGCGGGGGCGAGCGCAGCCGCCTGGCTGGCCCCTGCCAACTCATAAGTGACCTCTAGGCGCAAGGTATATCGCAGCTCGCCGGGCAGAAAGGGGCCGGTACCGACCGTCGCGGCCACATCGCCGAGGAAATTCGGCGGCACAGCGTCCAGAATCTCGCTTACGCGCAACACCGGCCCCAGCTCGCGACCGGCCAGCGCCGCCAACGCCTGGGCCTGGCGGCGGGCATCCTCAACCGCTAGGGCGCGGGCCTCCGCTTCGGGCGCGCTGGCGTCATCCAGGCCATAGGTGACGCCATAGACCTGGTTGGCGCCCGCCGCGATGGCCGCGTCCAGCACGGCGGCAACTTGGTCCAGATCGCGGATTGTGACCAGCACTGTATTGCTGACACGATAGCGCAGGCCCTCACCGGCGTCACCCGGAGGGCCGCCCATGACCGGCTCAACCATGCGTTCGCTGGAGACGCTGTAGCCGGTGGTCTGGATGTCCTCCAGCGCGATGCCCTGGGCGGCCAGCGCGTCCAACACGGCATCCATCTGGGCGTTCGCGGTCTGGCTGGCGGTGCGCGCAGTTGCATCCACCACCTCAACGCCGAGGGTCACATGGGCGATGTCCGGCGTCACCCGGACAGTCCCCTCGCCCACGACTGTCACCGTAGGCGGCTGCATGGCAGCAGACGGTTTCGTCTGGGCCTGGGCCGTGGCCGCGGTCTGGGCGAAGAGGAGGCTCAACAGGAGCGCAAGCGGCAGGAATCGGGCAGCCGGACGACGGCTGCGGGCCGGTGAGGCTATCCGTGCGGTAAGTAGTGACACAAAAGACTCCTTTGTTGGGTGAATCGGTCACATTCAGAAAACGGTGATAGGGCTACAGAAGTTTCATCAGGTTAGGGCATCCGGGCGCGGCTCGTTGTCGCCTGAGCCGTTTCCTGGTATAAAACTCTCGCGCTCACGCGCTTCTCCGGAGAGGCGTATACGAATCCCTTGGCCCGGATGGCAGCGAAACATCTACCGGCCTATCAAACCACTTGGGGATCAACCATGAAGATCACCGACCTAAAGACCTTTATCGTCGGCAACCCCTGGAAAAATTGGGTCTTCGTTAAGCTCTACACCGATGAAGGCATTACCGGATTGGGGGAGGCGACCGGCGGGCTGGCGACCAAACCCAATGTCGGCGACCTGGAGGAGCTGCGCCGCCACGTCATTGGCGAGGACCCCTGCCACCCGGAACGGGTCTGGACTAAGCTCCACAAGGCGCGCTTCTACGGCATTACCGTGGCCATGAGCGCCATCGAGCAAGCCTGCTGGGATATTCTGGGCAAGCGCCTGGGCGTCCCCGTCTGGCAGCTTTGGGGCGGCAAGCACCATGAGCGGCTGCGCGTCTACGCCAACGGTTGGTATAAGGGCGAGCGCACGCCGGAAACCTTCGCCGCCCTTGCCAAGGCGATGGTCGCCAAGGGCTACACTGCGCTCAAGTTCGACCCCTTTGGCGGCGCGTACCAGCAGATCAGCAAAGAGAGCGAGGACCTTTCGATTGAGATTGTGGCCGCGGTGCGCGCCGCAGTCGGGCCACAGGTGGACCTGCTCATCGAGGCTCATGACCGCTTCACCGTCACCAACGCCATCCGCATTGGCCGCCGCTTGGAGGAGTTCTCGCCCATGTGGCTGGAGACGCCCGTCCGCACCTATGACCTGGCCGGCCATGTGGAAGTGGCGCGGGCCATCAAAGTGCCGGTCGTGTTGGGCGAAGGGTTCAGCGAGTTACGCGACTTTGCCGACCTGCTGGCCTACCGGGTGATTGACATCATTCAGCCGGAGCCGCAGAAGCTCGGCCCCAGCCGCGCACGCCATGCCTGCGCCATTGCCCTGGCCTATACCGCGCTGGTTGCCTGCCACCAGGCGCAAAGCCCCTTTTGCACGGCCATGAACGCGCACCTCCACGCCTCCATCCCCAATTTCCTGATCCAGGAGAATTTCGATGATTCGCTGGAGCCGTGGACCTGGGACGTTCTGCAGGGCGTGCCGCGGGTGGTGGACGGCTATCTGCCCGTGCCCGATGCGCCCGGCTGGGGGGTCGAGCTGAACGAGGCCGAGGCGGAGAAGCACCCTTACGGCGAGACCTATTTTCTGCGTCTCTTTGAGGAGGGATGGGAGACGAGAAGATGATTGTCTTTCCCCTGCCGCCATTGCCGCCGGCCGAGCAGCATAGTACAATGCACGGCGATCAAACTTGTATCCACAGGCCACATCCATTCTATGCCCAGGGGAGAGACGCATGAGCGACCAGTCAATGGATGGAGCAGCCGCCAGCAGCCCCGGCTCCGAAAACGGTCTTCGCGCCTTTGATACCGTCGGCAAGTTTCTGGAAGAAGACGGCTGGCACCCCCAGAAGCTCGAAGACCATTACGTCTACCGCGCCTACTTCGCCGGTCTCAACGGCGAAGTCGCCTGCTTCGCCCAGGTGCGCGTCGATCTGGAGCAGTTCCTTTTTTATGTGGTGATGCCTGTGCGCGTGCCGGAGCAGATGCGGCCTGCTGTGGCCGAATTCCTGACGCGCGCCAACTATGGCCTGCGCATCGGCAACTTCGAGATGGACTTCAGCGACGGCGAGGTGCGCTACAAGAGCAGCCTTGATTTTGAGGGGGATGAATTGACCCCGGCGCTGATCCGCAACGCCATCTATCCCGCGGTGCAGACGCTTGACCGGTACCTGCC
>DATLZJ010000070.1:0-10362 GCA_035574055.1 Caldilineaceae bacterium | reverse complement strand
TAACGGACCCGCCGGCGATGGTGCAGATTGCGGGAGGCATCGCGCTGGTGGTGCAGGCTGCGCCGCGGCCTCCTAGCCTGCATCCTTCACCGGCGCCGGGCTAGGCTCTGGGGCGCTCTCGTCGCTGGATGGGGTGGGGGCCGGCAGCGGGGGCAGGGGCCGCGCCAACGCCAGCGTGGCGACCAGCGCGGCCAGCAGGGCAAGCACTTGGCTCAAGCGCAGGCTGCCCAGCAACGCCTCGGTCTGCAGAAAAGAGTCGGCGATCAGGCGCAGGAGGCTGTAGCCGAGAACCGACAGCCAGATCACTCGCCCTGGGCGGCGTACATCCGCTGCCATCCAGATGACCAGGCAGAGCAGAGCCAGCCCGACAGCCCGGTAGAGGCCGACCGGATGGCGAGGCTCGCCGAAGTAGGGCAGCGCCCAAGGCGCATCACTGAGCGTGCCCAAGATCGCGCCGGTGGCATGGCCGGAGATGCTCAGGATGACCCCGCCGGCCAGCCCGCCGACGGCCAGGGCCGCGGCCACCCGCGCCGGGTCCAGCGCCCGACCGAGGAGATAGAGATAGCCGGCGATTGCGGCCGCGACCACGCCGGGCCAGAACTCAAAGCCGCTGGGCCGCAGGCTGAAGATCAGAACCGGTTCGGCCTGATAGATGGACCAGAACTGGAAAACATTCCACAGTCGGGCTACAATCAGCCCCACCGCCAGGGCAATCAGCCCCACATTCCAGAGGTCATCCGGATCGAGGCCCAGGCGCCGCCCATAGCGTCCGGCCACGTCGAGCGCCAGGATAGCAGCAAAGATGGCGAGCACCGGCCCGGTCGGCAGCGAGAGAGGACCAAAGGGCAAGGTTGGATACATATTCTGCCTTGAGCGCAACTTCTGAATCTAGCAGCGGAACAGAAAGGACCAGCAGCAATGCGCATCCTGGTGACCGGCGGCGCCGGCTTCCTGGGCAGCCATTTGGTGGACCGCCTCTTGGCCGAGGGCCACGACGTGATCGCCATGGACAACCTGATTACCGGCTCGACCGATAACATTGCCCATTTGGCCGGCAATCGCCGCTTTCTGTTTATCCATCATGACGTTACCAATTATATATACATCAAAGGCCCGCTGGATGCTATTTTGCATTTCGCCAGTCCGGCCAGCCCGATAGATTACCTAGAGTTGCCCATTCAAACCCTCAAGGTCGGCAGCCTGGGCACCCACAATGCGCTGGGTCTGGCGCTGGCGAAGGGGGCGCGCTTCCTGCTCGCCAGCACCAGCGAAGTCTACGGCGACCCGTTGGTGCATCCCCAGTCCGAGGACTATTGGGGCCACGTCAACCCTATCGGCCCGCGCGGCGTCTATGATGAGGCCAAACGCTTTGCCGAGGCCATGACCATGGCCTATCACCGCGCGCATGGGGTCAGCACCCGGATTGTTCGCATCTTTAACACCTACGGGCCACGGATGAGGCTCAACGACGGGCGGGTGGTGCCCAATTTCTTCAAGCAGGCGCTATCGGGCGAGCCGTTGACGGTCTATGGCGACGGCAGCCAAACGCGCAGCTTTTGCTATGTGGACGATTTGATCGAGGGCATCTACCGGCTGCTGTTGAGCGATGAGGCGGAGCCGGTCAATATCGGCAACCCCACGGAGATCACCATTCGCGAATTTGCCGAGCGCATCAATGCCTTGACGGGCAATCGGGCAGGCATTCGCTATGAGCCGCTGCCCAAAGATGACCCCAAGCAACGCCAGCCCGACATTAGCAAGGCGCGGCGTATTTTGGGCTGGTCGCCGCAAGTGTCGCTGGCCGAGGGGCTAGAGCGGACGGTAGCCTGGTTTCGTGAACGGCTCCCGCAGGTTGGAGAATAGTCCAGACCGGTTATGTTGGCGGCGGCCCAAGTATCTCAATGCCGTAGCGCGAGGCGAGGGCAGCCAGGCGCTCTACATCGAGGGGCGCGGGTGGGGGCAGGGTAGGTGACGGTGCAGGCTCGCCCGCTGCACAGACGAAGTCGGCAAAGCGAGCCGGGGCGCTAAAGACGAGCAGTCTAGCCCCGGCCGGTCCCGCGCGGAACGCGTGGGGCACGCCTTGGGGCAGAAAGACCCAGCCGCCGCGCCCGACGTGGAATTGCTCGTCGCCGCAGTAGAAGGTTGCCTCTCCGTCGAGTAGGTACCAGGCCTCGTCCTCATCATGGTGTAGATGACGGGGCACGGCGTAGTCGCCTGGCACAAGTTGATCGAGGAGGGCAAAGCGTCCTTGTGTCTGGTCCCCCTTCGCCTTGAGCACTGTCAGCGTTCCGGCGAACCAGATCGCTTCGCCTTCCTCCGCTCCCAAGGTATATGCCCGCTTCGTCGCCTGTATGGTCATGGCTCATCCCTCTTGATTCTACAAGACGCCTGCTTTGGTAAGTTGGTCATACACCAGTTCGAGTATCTGGTCGGCAGCTTCTGTGGGCGTAAGCCCCGCCTCGCGTAGCGACTTCCATACGGGAAAATCGGTCAAGGCTGCCACGACCTGTACGGTGCGTTCTGGTACGTTGGCGCCGGCCAAGGCTGTACGCACGAGCAGGCGGAGGCTTTCGCGCTGCGTTTGCACCATCTCCTGCAACGTAGGGAGGAGATCCGCCTCCTGATGGGCAGCTTGCAGCCAGCCATGGTCTCGCTCGTAGCACTCGCATGTTCCACGCACGAGCACCTCAACACGTTGCGCAGGTTGCGACAACCCACGAAATTGCTCCGCTGCCTGCTCGGGTGTGAGTGGCTGGAGGACCCGGATCGAGCGGGCGCAGGCCGGGAGGAGGTCATCGAGCGAGGGGAAATGGCGGTAGACGGTGGCTGGTGCAGTGCCGGCGCGCTGTGCAATCTCCTCATAATTCGTGCCGAGGATACCCTGCTCGGCATGTAAGGCCCGCGCAGCTTGCACAATGCGCTGGTGCGTTTGCTGGACTCTCGTGGCCCGGGCGCTCATTTGATAACGGCGCGGCATACCATCCCCGAATTTGATGAAAGAATTTGGATAGCAAAAAATTATCACCAAAAAGGCGCCATGTCAAGCCCCGCTTGCCCAGATTAGGGTGACATTCAGGGTTACAGCCCATCAGCCGCAAAGCAGCTAAACTCGGCGTCGCGCTGCCGCGGCTCAGTCCTCGTGTCCCTCGCCGAAGACCAGCCGTCCGGTTGCAGGTTTTTCGCCGCGTAGCCGGGCGATCAACGGCGGCAGGTAGGGCGCCAGGAGCGCTGCCACGGCCAGCAGCAGGAGGGTGAGGGAGAGGGGCCGTGTCACGAAAATGGAGAGGTCGCCCTGGCTGATGGAGAGGGCGCGCCGGAACTGCGCTTCGGCCAGCGGCATGAGGATCACGCCCAGCACGGTCGGGCCGACGGGGAAATCATAGCGGCGCATGAAGAAGCCGACCACGCCGATAGCGTACATGACCAGCACATCCACGGCGCTGTTAGCCAGGCTGTAGACGCCGAGCGTAGCGAAGACCAAAATACCGGTATAGAGCAGTGGCTGCGGGATCGCCAGCAGGCTGACCCAAATGCGGATCAGCGGCAGGTTCAGCACAAGCAACATGACATTGCCGATGTAGAGGCTGGCGATGAGCGCCCACACCAAATCGGGCGCGTTCTGGAAAAGCAGCGGCCCCGGCTGTAGGTTGAAAATCTGGAAGGCAGCCAGCAGGATCGCCGCCGTCGCCGATGTGGGGATGCCCAGCGTCAGCAGCGGCACGAGCACGCCGGAAAAGGCCGCGTTGTTGGCGGCCTCTGGGCCGGCTACCCCTTCGATGGCGCCCCGCCCAAATTCGTCCTTGTGTTTCGTCAGCCGCTTCTCAATGGTATAGCTTAGGAAAGTGGGGATCTCGGCGCCGCCTGCCGGCAGCGCGCCCAATGGAAAGCCGATCAGCGTACCGCGCAGCCAGGCAGGCCATGAGCGTCGCCACTCCATGCCGGTCATCCAAATTTTCCCGCGCACCGGCACGATCTCGTCGCGGCGGTGGCGCAGGCGCGAGGCAACATAGAGCGCCTCGCCCACAGCGAAGAGGCCCACGGCCACCACCACAATGTCCAGACCGTCGAGCAGTTCTACAATGCCGAAGGTGAAACGCGCCTGGCCGCTGAGCACGTCAATGCCGATGAGGCCGATGAACAGCCCGATGAAGAGGCTGAGCAGCCCGCGCACCAGCGAGCGGCCCACCAGCGCTGTGACGCTGACGAAGGCCAGCACTGTCAGCGCAAAGTAGTCCGCCGGCTGAAAGAGCAGCGCCAGGCGCGCCACGGCCGGCGCGACAAAGGTGATCGCCAGCGTCGAGAGCGTTCCGGCCACAAAGGAGCCGATGGCCGCGGTCGCCAGAGCGGCGCCGCCGCGGCCTGCCTTGGCCATGGCAAAGCCCTCGAAGGTCGTCGCCACCGACGCCGACTCCCCCGGTGTGTTGAGCAGGATGGAGGTGGTCGAACCGCCGTACATGCCGCCGTAGTAGATGCCGGCAAAGAGGATAAAGGCGCCGGTCGGGTCAAAGTTATAGGTCAGCGGCAGCAGCAGGGCGACGGTCAGCGCCGGGCCGATGCCCGGCAGCACACCGACGAGGGTGCCCAGCGTCACCCCAATGGCGGCGAGGAGCAGGTTTTGCAGGCTCAGCGCTGTGGTAAAGCCGTCCAGCAGGTTGCCGAGAACGTCCATACGTCCCCGCTTGGCTAGAGTAGGAAGTCCAGCAGACCGGCGGGCAGCCGGACGCCGAGAAAGCGTGTAAAGCCGATGTAGACTACGACGCTGAGCGCGAGGCCGATCACCAAGTCACGCGCCAAGTTGGCGCGCCTGGCGCGGTCGCCCAGCGTCCACGCGTTCGCGGTAAAGAAGAGGGTGGTGGCAATGATGTAGCCCAGCGCGCGCAAGGCGAAGGCATAGACGATCAAGAGGAGCAGGACCAGGCCGATGGTCGGCCAGTGGGTCATGGCCTCCTCGGCGGCGGCCTGCCCGGCCAGTTCTTCGTCGGGAAAGACGGTCGTGCGCAGCAAGAAGATAAGGCTCAACGCCAACAGGCCGATGGCGACGGCCAGCGGGAAGACGCGCGGCCCCACCGCGCTGTAGCCGCCGCCCTGGCGAATCTGAAACGTGCCGGCCAACACGACCAGGCTCAACGCCAGGAGGCCAATGGCAAAGAGGCGCGGGCCGCGCAGGCGGCGGCCCGGCCTTTGCTTTGGGGTCGGCGAAACGCTCACTGGGTCAGCCCGATTTCTTGCAGCACGCCCTCTACGCGGGCCTGCTCTTCGCTTAGGAAGGCGGCAAAGTCGTCGCCGGTCTGGAAGAAGTCAGTCCAGCCGTTAGCCTCGAGGGCATCCTGCCATTCCGGCGTCTCATGCATCTGGGTGATCATCTCGATGACGGCGGCGCGCTGCTCGTCGGTCAGGTTGGGCGGCGCAAAGACAGCCCGCCAGTTGGGCAGGACGACATCCATGCCGGACGCTTGGATGGTCGGCGCGTCGATGCCCTCGATAGGCGCGTCGCTGGAGACGGCCAGCCAGCGCAGCGTCCCGGCCTCCACCTGGTCGCGGAATTCGGCGATGCCTGATACACCGGCTGTCACCGCGCCGGAGAGCAGCGAGGCCAGCGCCTCGCCGCCGCCGGAATGGGCGATGTAGTTGATCTGGTCGGGGGCGACGCCGGCTGCTTGGGCGAGCAGGCCGACGAGAATATGATCGGTGCCGCCGGCGGAGCCGCCGCCCCAGCTAATGCTGGTGGGGTCTGCCCGGAATGCTTCAATCAACTGTTCCAGGGTTTCATATTCCGAATCCGCGGGCACGACGATGGCCTCCCACTCGACGGTCAGCGAGGCAATGGGCGTGACTTGCTCCAGGGTAACCGGCGACTGGTTGGTGACAATCGCGCCGACCATCACCAGGCCGCCGACCATCAGTTGATGGGGGTCGCCGGCATGATCGTTGACGAACTGGGCGAGGCCCACTGTGCCGCCCGCCCCCGGAACGTTGTAGACCTGGACATTTTGGCCGGTGCTTGCCGCCAACGCAGCCTGCATGGCGCGTGCGGTCTGGTCCCAACCGCCGCCGGGAGAGGCCGGCGCCATGATATTGATCGCCTCGGTCGGGAACTCCGCTGCTTCGCCCTCGGCGGCAGGCTCCTGCGCGCCCTCTGCCGCCGGCGCGGCAGTAGGCGACGCGCCAGGGGCCGCCGGTGGGGCTACGGCTGTACAGGCAGCGAGTAGCGCCAAGGCCAAGACTGCGACCAGGACAAA
Organism: Caldilineaceae bacterium; assembly: GCA_035574055.1. GTDB lineage: Bacteria > Chloroflexota > Anaerolineae > Caldilineales > Caldilineaceae > QEUY01. The sequence continues at coordinate 4,123 of DATLZJ010000070.1, read as the reverse complement.
GGCTCGATGTCGTCTGTGCATTGATGGCTCTCCTTTCAGTTGCCAGTGCTTGTGCGCCGCTGAAGTACAGATCGGGAGTAGGAAAAGGCTGTGATGCTGGTATTATACACTGGCGGCGGCAGATTGAGCTAAGGAGCCTTCTGTGCCTATTGGTGAGGCCGGACCATATAGTTTGGCTCAATAGTTTGGCTCAATAGTTTGGCTCAGTGCAGACTCGCAAACCGCCAAACACCAACTGGCAAACCTATGGGTGGCTGACCTGGCCTACCGCGGGCAAGGTGATTGTAAAGGTAGTTCCCTGGTTGGGGGTACTGGCGGCGGTGATAGACCCGTCGTGCATCTCGACCAGGGATTTGGCAATAGCCAATCCAAGGCCGGTTTCGCCGGTGCTGGGGCGCGCCTTGTCGGCGCGATAGAAACGCTCGAAGATATGGGGGAGATCGTCTGGGGCAATGCCGGAGCCTGTGTCCTCCACGCGCAGAAGCACCTGTGTACGTATAGGTGGATCACCCTGACCCCCTGCGCCATTGGAGAGGGAACCGGTGGACCGGCTGGCAGTGGCGTCGTCTCTGGGATGCACCTGGGCCAGCAGGTGAATTGCGCCGCCGGCAGGCGTGTAGCGCAAGGCGTTGGTGATGAGATTGCCGAGAACCTGGCCCATCCGTTCGGCGTCAACGTCTACAAACGGCAAATCCGGGGCGGTGGTTACTTGGAGCGAGACCCCCTGGCCGGCCGCCTGCGCCTGATAGACCGCTGCGGCGCGCGCCAGCAGATCGCCCGGCGCCATCGGCGTGCGCTGCAAGGGTAGCTCCCCCGCGTCCGCCAGCGATAGGATGCGGAGGTCTTCGATGAGGCGGCCTAGTTGCTGTGCTTCTTCGTGCAGAATCTTGTAGATGGTCGGAGACCCCTGAAACTTGCCATCTTGCAGGGCCTCGGTATAGCCCAGGATGACGCTGAGGGGGGTGCGCAGATCGTGGGCAATGTCAGCGGTCATCTGGCGGCGCAGGGCCATTGAGCGGGCCAGGTCGCTGCTCATCTGGTTAAAGGCGCTGCCCAACTCACCTAGCTCATCCTGGGTCTCGACCTTCACTTGCATCCCCAACGCGCCTTGTGCCATGGCGCGGGTAGCTGCGGTGAGGGCTTGAATCGGGCGGGTCAGTGTGCGCGCCAAAACGATGCCCAAGATGAGCGCCACGATACCGGCAAAGAACGCACCCTGGCCGATGGTGCGCGAGATGAGGCGGAGAAAGTCCATGGCCGCGGGGTCCGCCTGGAGGGTTGGCGTGGGCAAGCGGAGGCGTAGCCAGCCAACCGGTTGGCCCCCGACCAAGATGGGCGCTTCGATATGGGGCGCCTGCTCATCGCCGGCTGTGGGGCCGGATGTGGGGCCGCTCTCCACCGGCATCACGTAGACGCTCTGGCCCTCGGCATTGAGCAGAACGGGGCGAAAGCGGCGCAGCCCTCCGTGCCGCTCCACCTCCGGGTCCTGACTGCGCTTGAAGACCACCTCTACGCCTCGCCAACTACCGGTCGCGGCATAATAGTTGCGAAGCTCAGTCATGAGATGGCTCTCGTAACGCTCCGACACAAAACGTTCAAACTGGCGGCGAACTTGCCAGTCGATCAGAAAGGCCATGAAGAGCGCGCTGATGAGCGCGACCATGACGAAGGCCAGGGTCAGTTTCCACGCCAACGAACGCCATTGCCGATTAAGCATGGTTATTTCCTTTAGGCGGCAAAGCGATAGCCGATGCCGAAGACTGTCTCGATATAGCGGGGCCGCCGTGGGTCTGGCTCAATCTTGTTGCGCAGGTTGCTGACATGTACATCAATGGTGCGCTCATAGCCCTCGTAGGTGGTCCCCTGCACGTGGTCGAGCAGTTCGGCGCGGGTAAAAGCGCGGCCTGGTTGGGCAATGAGCGCCGTTAATAGATCGAACTCGGACGGGGTCAGGTCAATGCGCCGCTCGCCGACCGTCACCAGGCGGCTGGCGCGGTCTACGGTAACGTCAGCGGCGCGCAGCACTTCCGGGGCCGGGGGGACTTGCCCGGCGCGGCGCAGCACGGCGCGAATCCGGGCTGTCAACTCGCGCATACTGAATGGTTTGGTGACATAGTCATCGGCCCCTAGTTCCAGCCCCAGCACCTTATCCGCTTCGGCAAGCTTGGCAGTTAGAATGATGACGGGCGTGCGGTTTTCCTTGCCGTAGGTGCGGAGGAAGGTATAGCCGTCCATCTCGGGCATCATCAGGTCGAGGATGATAAGATGTGGCTTTTGCTGCCGGGCCAATAAAATGGCGTCGCGCCCATTGGGCGCGGTGACAATGTCAAAGCCTTCTTGGCTCAAATAGCTCTCGATCAGGGTGCGCAGACGTTCTTCATCGTCCACGACGAGGATTTTTTTACGCATCGTACTACCCCTGGCAACCATCTCCCGGCAGAGCGTTCTATTTCTGCAATCATATCGCATATATCTATCAAACAGATGCTTGCTTAGGCGTCTACGAAGATCATCGAGCTGCCGGACCCCAATCTACCGCCTGTTCCCCACCATAGGTATAGGTGATCGGAATGTCAATGGGCAACGGTCGCGGGTTGCTGCCGTCGGCCTCCATAACCCAAATACGCCAGTCGCCTGCTTCACCGCCCTCAGCGCGGTTGCTTAAAAAGACGATATGCTGTCCATCGGGACTCCATGCCGGCGCTACATTAGCGGGGATCTCGTCTACGAGGGTGGTGGCAGGCCGGGTCAGTGCGGTCGCGCCGGAGCCATCTGGGTTGAGGGCAAAAATCTCGTGGTGGCTAGCTTCGCGGCCCATATAGGCGATACGCCCGCTATTTGGCTGCCAGTCGGGATCAGCAAAGTGGGGCTTGAGAAAGTCGAAGATAACCAGCCGGTTTTCAGCATCCGGCGTATCAGTGGTGATCTGGAGGCCCGCATCGGATTGATAGACAATACCGGCCTCATTCCAGTCGGCGGCGCGGGCCGAGGCGAGGGATGGAATATCTCGATAGTTCTCGCCGTTGCGGTCCACCCGCGATAACACATAGCTGTATTGGCGTACTAGCGGCATCTCCTCATCGTCAATCTCAAAGCCCGGCGGCAGGCTGCCCTCCTCCACACAACTGAGGCCCACCTGGCGGCATTCAATGAATTCATTGCCACGCGTAAACACGATCCAATGGCCGTCGGGACTCCACTTAGGCGAAGAGAGACGAGCGGCGCCCGCGTAGATGCGGCGCTCGTTGCTGCCGTCAATGTCAATCAGGTAGAGTCCACTTTCGCCGCCGTCGCGCACAAAGGCGACTGTGCCGCCATCGGGGCTGATGGCCGGGTCAAAGCCATTGGTCAGCGGCCAGGTTGCGCCTGTGGCAAGGTCATAGCCATAGATCATGCCGCCGGGGCTGGTCTGAAAAACCAGGACGCCGGTCAAGCCGGAAACAGGCCGCGCGCCGGCGGCGCTGATGCTGACGTTGTTCAACGATGATCCGGCGAGATTCCCGCCGGGTGATGGGGTGCGGGTAGGCGGCGGCGCTTGCGGTTCCACCACCGGTAAGGTGTCGATCTGCCCGGTCGTCGTCACGAACTCAACGGCCACCCAACCCGCGGCGACTTCATAGAGGGCGGCATTCCCCGCTGTTGTATCAATCTGAAGCCAGTCCCCCTTGGCGTTCCGGCCTAGAGCGGTATAGGACTCCTCATCGAGCGCTTTGGCGATCACCGGGTAGGAGATGCCTGGACCACTGCGTATATTCAGCCGGTCGCCGTCGCTGGCAACGGTGACTTGGAGCCGGCGGGCGATGGATTCGGTGGCTGGCGTGTTTGCCTCAGACGCAGCGGCGCCTTCGTTTCCGGCGGCAGGCGCAGCGACGCCCATCGCCGGCAGGGCAGCCAAATTGGAAAGATAAAGCTGCGACGTGGCGATCCAGCCGTTTTGCGCCGGATCGTGCGCACGTTGGGCCTGCACCCAGCCATTATCGGCGGTGCGGGCGAAAAGAAGCACGAGCGCACCCGGCTCTAATTGGTGGAGGGGCGCGCCATCCGGCGCGTCAAGCAGGAGCGCGCCCGTCGCGCGGGCAATGGCGAGCTGGCCTGTGTCTCCGCTCGCGCTGGTCGGATAGGG
>DATLZJ010000069.1:0-5990 GCA_035574055.1 Caldilineaceae bacterium | reverse complement strand
GACAGCGCTTATGCTCGGCGTAGTAGCCGGCCAGGGACCGAGCGCTAGGGTTCAGGCTGTGCAGCCAATGGGCTGCGGCCTCGTCCACCACCACATAGTAGACCTGCTCGGCCTGCCGGATGTAGGCTTCTGCCTCAGCGGTGATGTGGCCGCCCAGCAAGATGCCGGTGCCCACCACCACGAGACTACCGCGAGTCGCCACTGGCGCTCAGGACGGCTGATCGGCGGCGGGTTCGTCGCTTGCCGGCTCGTCGCCCGCGGCGAAGATACGGCCCTCTGCGTCTGTGCTGAAAATGCGGCCTTCGGCATCCGTCGAGAAGATGCGCCCCTCCGGTGCATCCAGCGGCGCGTCTACGGGCGCATCGCTGGGCGTAATAGACTCGCGGTGGGGCATTCCCTCGGCGTCAACATGCCGGCCCAGCTCGGCCCGCTCCAGAGGCGTCAGCCCGGCCTCGGCCATCACCGCTCCGGCGTCCTCTTTAAAGCGGGCGCGCAGGGCCGGGTCTGCCCCTAAACGCGCCAATAGCGCGGCAATTCGTTCGTTCATGGCGCTCCCTCCATGCATCGTATAAACGGTCTTATGAACAGTCACAAGCGGGGCCGGCTCAGGCGCTCAACGGCTGGCCTTGCAGAATGCGCATGAGGACTTCCTTGAGCCGCCGGGACGGGTCTGCGGCTACACCATTGGCGCCGGCTCGCCGGTGGGCGAGGGCGCGGCGGCGCGCGGCGGCGACCGCCGCCGGATGGTCGGCGACCACGGCATAGAGCGTCGCCGCATCCTGGACGCGGCCCATATCCTCCCAGAGGGTCGCCAGCTCCAGCAGCAGGTCCAGCACCAGTTGGGTAGATTGTGCGGTCTCCGCCCCGCGTAGCCCCAGGATCAGATGCTCCTCGGCCTCCGCCAGCCGCCCTTCGCGCTGGAGCAGACAGCCGAAATTCTTGAGCACTCGTGAGCGCAGCAGGTGGTTCTCGTCATGCAGCGCAATGGCAAGGCTTCTTTCTAAGTAGGCGCGGCACTCCTGTAACCGTCCCTCTGCCAAGGCGACGGCGGCCAGGTCATTGAGCGCCATCGCCTCGCCTGTCTGGTCGCCGATGGCCTGGCACAACTCTAGCCCCCGGCAAAAGGCCGCTTCGGCCGCGGCCCAGTCGCCGGCTTGCAGAGCGGCCAGCCCCTGCCAACGCAGCGTGTGGGCAATGCCCCACTGATAGCCACGGGCCTCGTAGACCTCCAGCGCCGCCTGTACGTAGTGTTGGGCCTCCACTGGCTTGCCCAAGGCAAGCTCCACCACGCCCAACGCCAACTGGAGATGGGCCTGTTGGTTCTGCAAGCCTAGCGTCTGCGCCAGCGGCAGCGTCTCGCGGAGCAGCGAGCGGCTTTGGGGATAGTCGCCGATGGCATAGTAGGTCAAGGCCAACTCCTGCTTGGCATAAGCCGTCACCTGCGCCAGCGAGGGGTGGCGGCTGCAGAGCGCCAGGCAGCGCAGCAGGGTATCCTCGGCCTGGTCCAGGCGGCTGGAGGAGTAGTGGGCGTTGCCTAGATACGCCAGCACTTGCGCCAGCGTTGCCTCGATCTCGGCGCGCCTCTCGCCTGTTGCGCTGCCAAGCTCCTCTTGGAGCATGGCTTCGGCGTGGCGCATCATCTCGGTCGCCTCGTCGGTCCAACAGCGGATGAAGTAAAACTGGTAGAGGCTGCGGGTCGCCTGGCGCACCCACTCCACCCGGCTATGAGCAATGGACCAGAGCCAGGCCGCACGCACATTTTCGATCTCTGTCTGTACCCGCTCCAGCGCCCGCTGCTGGCCCGGCCCATGTAAATCTTCATCCAGCGAGGCGAGCCAGCCGGTGTAATAACCGGCGTGGGCATTGCGCAGGTCCCACCGCTCGTTGTCCGCCAGCTTCTCGGCGGCAAACTGGCGGATCAGCTCATGGAGCCGGTAACGCCCTGCCGTCACCACCTGGATGAGCGATTTGTTGACCAGGCTCGCCAGCGTCAGGAGCGAGGCGCCGGCCAATCGTGCTGCCGCCGTGCGGTCAAAGCTTCCCCGAAAGAGCGTGAGCCGGGGCAATACCGCCTGGTCTTCCGGGTCCAGTTGGCGCCAGGAATGGTCAAAGACGGCGCGCAAGCTACGGTGGCGGGCGGGTAGCTCGCGGTGGGTCGCCGATAAAAAATCGAGGTTCCGCTCCAATTCCTCGGCCAGCTCGCTACAGGGCAGCATGTGCGCCCAGGCTGCGGCCAGCTCCAGCGCCAAGGGGTTGCCCTCCAGCAGCCGCGTGATGCGGACCACGGCCAGGGTTTCCGCCGTACCGGCGACCAGGGAGAAGGCGGGCGCAACCTGCTGGGCGCGCTCCACAAAGAGGCGAATAGCGCTGTAGGCCAGCAAGCCCTCCAGGGAGATGTGGGCAGCGTCCAGCGCCGGCGGCGGAAAAGCCAGCCCCGGCACCTCGACGACCCATTCTTCGGGCAGGTTGAGCCGCTCGCGCGACGTGACCAGGATGTGGACGCCCGGCGCGCTTTGCAGAATGCGATTGAGCAGCCGCACCCCGGCTTCAACCAGATGCTCGAAGTTGTCCACGATGAGCAGCAGCTCGCGGTCCCGCAGATGGGCCAGAAGCTGCGCCTCCGGCTCCTGGAGGCCGGTGAGGCTCAGGTCTAGTGCATCGGCCAGGGCCGTGACCAGGTAGTTCGCCGAGGTTGCGCCGACCATCGAGACAAAGTAGACGCCCTGCGGGAATGAGCCGGCTTGGTCGGCAGCGACGGACCAGGCGGCCTGGAGGGCGAGCCGGGTCTTGCCGATGCCCCCTGGCCCGACCAGCGTCAACAGCCGCCGCTTTGGGTCCGCCAAATAGTGAAGCAGCTGGGCCAGCTCCCGCTCCCGGCCCACAAATGAAGTGGTCTGTGCAGGCAGATGGTGAGGCCGGACTTCGGCGGCTCCCTTGATCCGCTGGTAAAGCGCCTCCATCTCTGGGGAGGGGGGCGCGCCTAGCTCCTCGGCCAGCGCCGCCCGACAACGCTCATACAGCGCCAACGCGGCGCTGCGTTCTCCCTGGCGAGCGAGGATTTGCATCTGCTGGCGATAGGCTTCCTCGCGCCATGGCTCCAGCGCCAACTGGCGGTCAAGATACGTAAGGGCTGCGCCTGTTTCTCCCCGAGCCTCGTAGGCGTCGGCTAGGAATTGGAGCGCATCCAGCGCCATGCGGTGCAGCCGGGCGCGCACCCCTGCCGCCCACAGATCGAATTCCGGGCTGTCACAGTCGAAATGGGCCAGGAAATCGCCGCCGTACAGCGCGACCGCCTGGACATGATGTTCGAGACAGCGGTGACACACCAGGTCCGGCTGGGAGCCATGCTGCGGGCAGGCAGCCAGTCCCGCTTGAAACGTTGCACAGTCCAGCACGCACTGGGCCGCAGGGTTGAGCTGCACCTGCTCCCGGTCAACCAGGATAAAGGGCGTATCTACCTCCCGGTTGTGGATCGCGCTCTGCAAGCGCGCCAGGGTCTGGCGCAGGTTGGCCTGGGCTGTCTCCTGGCTGTGATCGGGCCAGAACAGCCCCATCAGCGCATCGCGGGTATGGGGCTGGGCGGCCTCAACGGCCAGATAGACCAACAGGGCCTGGGCCTTGGCGGAGCGAAAGCCGGTCAGAGGCTTGCCGCCCAGGGTGATCTGGAGAGCGCCCAGGGTTGTAAGGGCAAGGGTTGCCATGGCGAGAATCAACCACTCCTGGTGGGCCGCACCATATGAGAAAGAGCAAGGAGCTGATGATGGGCCGATGACAGTTCCATGATGATTCAACGATAGCGGCGTGCGGCCCAGAGGCTGAATCATAGGTCATGGCCTACACACCAGAGCATCTGCTGTGCGGGCGATTATACCCCAATTCCTCACTCTGGCTCAATTGCGATTCCTCTGGACGCATAGATGTCGGCGGTCAAGCGATTATGGTCATGTGATGATGGGCACGCAATGGTGGTCACGCATTGGTCACGGAAAGCGCCTATGGTGGTGGTATCCAGCAACAGTGTGCCTAGCGTTTTTGGAGCCTGTGATGCACAAAGAGACCATGAGACAACTCGCCGCTTTCACCCTCTATCCCCAGGAAGCGCCCAACTGGCGCTGGCCCGCCATTATCCAGATGCTGCAACATCACTTTTGGGCCGATTGCCAGAGCCAGGCGGAGATCGCAGCGCAGTGCACAAACAGCGGCTGCGCGCCCACCGCCAGCGACAGCGCCGGCCTAAGCCCGTTGACCGGCTGCGCGGCCGCCTGTCTGCAAGGCTTGCGCTGGCAGGCGACCCGGCGCAACCGGCCACTGGCATGGGAGACCTTCTGCCAGGAGATTGAGGTCAACCGTCCGGTCGTCATCTGCTGGGGAGAACACTCTTGCATTTGTGTCGGCTACGAAGCCCTGAGCCGGCACTTGCTGGTCTTCAATCCCCTGCCCGTCGGGCGTGGACGGCTGGAGACCTTGAGCTACTACGACTACACTGAGCTTTTCGACGTACAGTCCCTCTATGCGATCCAGCCGGTGGCAAGCCGCCGGCTGCAGGCGCCGGCATTGAGCTAACCAGGAGGAAACCCCCACATGCCCACCCAACCTGCCGTCCAATCCAAAACATCCACACAGACCTCCACTCTACGACCGCGGCTGCAGCAGCCGGACACGGAGACTATTCCACCTGCCCGCATCCTGGTTGTAGACGCCGATCCATTTCTTGTGGACCTGCTCTGCCGCACTTTCCGCCGGTCAGGCCATACGGCGCTGGCGGCGGCCTCGGCCAAGGCCGCCCTGCAGTTGCTCCGCAGCCAGGAGTTCGAGTTGGTGGTGGTGGACCTGCTCTTGCCGGATATGGACGGATTCGAGCTGGTCGCGCAGATGCGGTGCTGCTCGCCGGTGCCGATCATGGTGCTCTCTGCCCTGACACGCCCAGAAGAGATCGTGCGCGCGCTCGACTTAGGCGCCGACGGCTACGTTTGCAAGCCGGTCATCTTTGCCGAGCTGGAGGCCAAGGTGAAGGCGCTCCTGCGCCGTATCTACCTCCTCAACCGGACCGAGCATCGTTCTGTCCTGATCCGGGGCGACCTGCGGCTGGATTGCCGTCAGCGCATTCTGACCATCGGCGAACGCAAAGCCAAGCTCAGCGCCACCGAGTACCGGCTGGTCAGATATTTGCTGATGCGCCCCAACCGAGTTGTACACAAGGACGAGCTGCTGCGCCAGGTCTGGGGGTACGTTTTGAGCCAACAGGATAGCTATGGTCAGAACAACGTAGTCGAGTTAGCGATTGGCCGGCTGCGCCGCAAGATCGAGGAAATCCCGTCTCGCCCGCGCCGCCTGGTGACGGTGCGGGCGGCAGGCTACCAGCTTCGCGTCCCCGTTTCCATAGCCGGCGAGCACAACGAATCTGCCTTGTATGCGTGCCCGCCGGCGCAACGGCCAGGCAGCCTCGACACGCCCTTTCTGCCCCAGCAACTGGACAGGCTCGCGGCCGCCTGACCGGTCTATCCGGCGATTGGTTTCATTTTGCTCCCTGACGCGCGAGTAGATGGCGGCGCCCCTGATCCGCCATCTACTCGCTCTTTTCTCGTCGCGTTATTCGCTCCCCTAGCGCTTCACTGGCGCTTGTGATCTCTGCACACGGTTGCATACCTGTGCCACCAGATTGCCAATCCCCTTGGGTGATGCTATGATGGGAAGGCCATTGACCAGACCAGCGGCATTCCATGTGAGAGCGCCCACTCTAGGATAACTCTATATACGGCCGGTTTCCCAGCCTCTCCCCAGGGGGTTGGGGGCCGGGCGAGGACGATGCGCCGCCAGCAACACACTCCAGTGGATAGAACCCGGGCGACTGTTGCTATGCCCTGTATAGCGAGCCGCACTAGGTAAGCGCACATAGACAATAGCGACGCAGACCCTAGCTCGACCCGTCCATTCAATCGCCGGATCAACCGTCAGACAGGAGGAACTTTCCATGCAAGTGAAGAATACAA